>NZ_JBIBHG010000002.1:0-143979 GCF_042956885.1 Streptomyces sp. NPDC008163
GCGTTCTTCGCCGCCCACGGCATCACCGTCGAACGCGTCCTGACCGACAACGGCTCCTGCTACAAGTCGAAGCTGTTCACCCACGCACTGGCCACGGCCGGCATCACCCACAAACGCACCAGGCCCTACCGGCCCCAGACCAACGGCAAGGTCGAACGCTTCAACCGCACCCTCGCCGACGAGTGGGCCTACCAGCGGCCCTACCGATCCAACGACGAACGCATCAGAGCCCTGGCAGACTTCCTCCACACCTACAACCACCACCGAAGCCACACCGCACTGAACGGCAAGCCACCCATCAGCCGGATTAACAACGCTGCGGGTCAATACACCTAGGCCCTGTCGTCACATTCCCGTCTGCCGGGCGACGCCATGCACGCACTCTCGCCGCACCGGCCCCAGACCCCAGTACATCCAGTACAGGGGTCTGGGGCCGGCACGCCGAGAGCACGCACCTGACGCCGCCCGGCCCGCCCTCCGGGCGGACGACGGCAATGTGACGACAGGGCCTAAGACCCCAGCGCCCACGCGGCCACCGACAGCGTGACCATCGACACCAGCGTGGAGGCCACGATCGCGTCGCGGGCGGGCCCGGTGCCGAGGCCGTACTCGCGGGCGTAGATGAAGGAGTTCTGGGCGGTGGGCAGCGCCGCGCACAGCACGACCGCGAGCAGCTGGTGCTCGGGGAGGTGCAGCAGCGGGCCCGCCACGAGCAGCGCGGCCAGCGGCTGGCCCAGCGTCTTCACGGCCACCACGGCCGCCGTCTCCGCCCGCTCCCGGCGCGCCCGGCCCCCGCCGCCGTCCGGCCCCCGGTGCAGCGACAGGCCGAGCGTGATCAGGGCCGTCGGCACCGCCGCCGCGCCCAGCACCTCGCACGGGTGCGTCACGGCGGCCGGCAGCCGAAGGCCCGTCGCGGAGACGGCCACGCCGAGCAGCGAGGCCAGGATGATCGGGTTGCGCAGGGGCATCGCGAGCAGCCGCCGCACCCCGCCACCGGGGCGCCGCCCCTCCGCCCCGCGCGTCCCGGAGTCCAGCAGCGTCAGGATCACCGGCGAGAGCACCAGCACCTGGAAGAGGATGACCTGCGCGACGAACGAGGCGTCGCCCAGCACCTGCGCCGCCACCGGGATGCCCAGGTTCGCGGAGTTCACATGGCCCGAGGACATGGCGCCGATCGCCGCCTCCGCCCGCCCCCGGCCGAAGACCCGCCGGACGAGGACGAACCCGGTCCCGGCCGCCACCGCCGTGCTCGCCGCGAACGCCACCATCGACGGATGGCCGAACACGTCCGGACTCGCCCCCGACACCATCGTGAACAGGGCGGCGGGCATGGCCACATGGAAGACGAACCGGCCGAGCACGGCCTCCGCCTGCTCCCCGAGCAGCCCGCCGCGCCCGACCGCGTAACCGATGCCGGTCAGGACCCAGATGGGGGCGAAGGCGGAGAGCAGGGCATGCATGGCCGCCATGATCCCCGTACGCCTGTTCGGCTCGGTGGCTGACCCCCGACAGGCCGAAGCCCCGGCCGCGGTGCGGTCGGGGCTTCGGGTTCACTGGTTCAAGCCGGTCCGGCTCAGTACCAGTTGTGGGCCTGCCAGAAGGACCAGGCGCCACAGGGGCTGCCGTAGCGGGAGTTCATGTAGTCCATGCCCCACTTGATCTGCGTGCCGGGGTTGGTCTTCCAGTCCGAGCCGGCGGACGCCATCTTCGAACCGGGCAGGGCCTGGACCAGGCCGTAGGCGCCGGAGGAGGCGTTCGTCGCGCTCGGGTTCCAGCCGCTCTCGTGGCTGACGATGTTGCTGAAGCACTGGAACTGGGCGTCGTCACCGATCATCTGCTTCGCCGTGTCCTGGGCACTCCCGGCAGAGGTCGGTGCGGCGGACGGGGCCGCCATGGCCGGGGAGACACCCAGGCCGATGCCGGTGGCGCCCAGCAGCACGGAGGCGCCTGCGATGGCGGCCTTACGACGGGTGGTGCGGGGCTTGGCGATGAGGTTACGGGCGAACGTCACAGGGAACCTAACGTCGGGAACGGGGGAGTCGCGGCTCGGTCCGAATCCTGCGCTGACCGGCGTTCGTTGACCGCGATCCCTGGTGAGGACCCTGCGGTGCTCGGCGACGGGATCCAGTCTTAGCGAGTCCGTTCAGCCGTGGCAACGACCCCTGTTACGACCCCGCCTCGCACCCGGGGCCGAAGGTCCCGAACCACCCCAAACCGCTTCATGGCAGGTCGGGTGCGGTACGGCGGGGACCACTCGGCGCCGGACGGGGCTCCTAAGCCGCTTCGTACAGGACCAAGGTCCTGTGGGTGCCCTCACTCGCCAGGAGTGCCGAATGTGACCTGGGCCTCGAAGGAAGCGCGCCGCGTGGCCCGCCGCAGCGCCTTCAGCAGCGGCGCCCCGACCGTCAGCGTCAGCACCACCGTGAGCACGGCCCGGCCCAGGTCCCAGCCGAGCGAGGTCGTCGCGCAGTAGGCGAAGAAGCGGACCAGATTGTCGCCCAGCGGGTCACCGGGCCGGAACGAGATGCCCGAGGCGAGGCCCGGCACGATCGTCCACCCGTACAGATTCATGATCGTCCCGTACGCGAACGAGGCGACGGCTCCATAGCCCGCGAGCATCAGCAGCTCGCCGCGCCCGCGCAGCCGGTCCGGACCCGGCAGCAGCCCCGCGCCCATCGTGAACCAGCTCATCGACAGCATCTGGAACGGCATCCACGGCCCCACTCCGCCGGTCAGCAGCGCGGACGCGAACATCGTCACGGACCCCAGCACGAAGCCGAAGCCCGGCCCCAGCACCCGCCCGCTCAGCACCATCAGGAAGAACATCGGCTCAAGCCCCGCCGTGCCCGCCCCCAGCGGGCGCAGCGCCGCCCCGACCGCCGCCAGCACCCCCAGCATCGCGACCGCCTTCGCGTCGAGCCCGGCGTCCGCGATCATCGCGACCACCACCCCGACCAGCAGCGGCAGCAGCGCCGCGAACAGCCACGGCGCGTCCTGCGCGTGCGCGAGCCCCGAGTCCCGGTCCGCGAGCAGCGGCCACCCGAAGGCGGCGATCCCGATCGCGCTGATCAGCACCAGCGCGACGACCGCCCGGGGGCCCAGCCGGACCGGGCGGCCGCGCCTGCGCACCTCGCTCACGCGCCACCCCCCAGGGCCGCGCGCACCTGGGAGACGGTGAGCCATTCCTGCGGGGCGAGGACCTTGGCGGTCTGCGGGGCGAACGCGGGCGAGGACACCACGACCTCGGCGGTCGGGCCGTCCGCGACGACCTCCCCGTCGGCGAGGATCACCACCCGGTGCGCCAGCTCGGCGGCCAGCTCCACGTCGTGGGTGGCGAGCACGATCGCGTGGCCCTCGGCGGCCAGCGCGCGCAGCACCCCGACCAGCCGGGCCTTCGCCGCGTAGTCCAGACCCCGGGTCGGCTCGTCCAGGAGCAGCAGCGGCGGCCTGGCGGTCAGCACCAGGGCGAGGGCCAGGGCGAGGCGCTGCCCCTCGGACAGATCGCGGGGGTGCGTGTCGTCGCCGACCCCCGGCAGCAGCTCCGAGACCAGGGCCCGGCAGCTGCCCGGCTCCGCCCCGGCGTCGGTATCGGCCGCCGCGCACTCGGCGGCGACCGTGTCCGCGTACAGCAGATCGCGCGGCTCCTGCGGTACGAGGCCGACGCGGCGCACCATCTCGCGCGGCGGCGTCCGGTGCGGGGGCAGGCCCCCGGTCAGGACGGTGCCGGAGGTGGGCTCGACCATGCCGACGAGGGCGCCGAGCAGCGTGGACTTGCCCGCGCCGTTGCGCCCCATCAGGGCCACGGTCTCCCCGGCCCGGACGGTGAGCGAGACCCGGCGCAGCGCCTCGACGCGCCCGCGCCGGACGCCGAGCCGTTCCGCCCGGGCGGCGGGGGCGCCGGCGGCGGGTTCGGGGGCTTCGTGCGGGTCGCGCCGGAACAGCCGGGCGAGGGCGCCCCGGGAGGGGGCGGGCCGGGGCTCGGGAAGGGGGGCGGCGGGCATCGCGGGCCGGGGCGCGTCCTCGTCCGCCGCCCCCGGGGTCACGTCCGCCAGCCGGTCGCGCAGTTCGCCGGCCCTGCGCCGGGCGTCCCGGACCGTGAGGGGCACCGGGTCCCAGCCCGCGAGGCGGCCGAGCGCGACGACCGGGGGGTGTACGGGGGAGACCGACATCACCTCGGCGGGCGTGCCCATCACCGGGGCGGCGCCCGGCGAGGGGAGCAGGACGACCTGGTCCGCGTACTGCACCACGCGCTCAAGGCGGTGTTCCGCCATCAGGACCGTGGTGCCCAGGTCGTGGACGAGCCGTTGGAGGACCGCGAGGACCTCCTCGGCGGCCGCGGGGTCCAGCGCGGACGTCGGCTCGTCCAGGACCAGGACGCGAGGGTGCGGGGTGAGGACCGAGCCGATCGCGACCCGCTGCTGCTGGCCGCCGGAGAGGGTGGCGATCGGGCGGTCGCGCAGTCCGGCCAGGCCCAGCAGGTCGAGGGTCTCCTCGACCCGCCGCCGCATCACGCCCGGGGCCAGACCCAGCGACTCCATGCCGTAGGCGAGCTCGTCCTCGACCGTGTCCGTCACGAAGTGCGCCAGGGGGTCCTGGCCCACCGTGCCGACCAGGTCCGCCAGCTCACGGGGCTTGTGCGTCCGGGTGTCGCGCCCGTCCACGGTGACCCGCCCGGTCAGCCGGCCGCCCGTGAAGTGCGGCACCAGACCCGAGACGGCCCCGAGCAGCGTGGACTTGCCGACCCCGGAGGGGCCGACGAGCAGCACCAGCTCACCCTCCGGGATCGTCAGGTCGACCCCCGAGAGCGTGGGGCGCTCGGCCCCCTCGTACCGCACCGAAACAGCGTCGAACCGGATCACACGCGCTCCTGGAAGCCTGTGGGGGAGGGCGGGACGGGCGCGACCACCGCCGGAAGCAGCCCCAGCAGCACGGCGGCGGCCGGCCACAGCGGCAGCACGGGAGCGGTCAGCGGTACGACCCCGGGGTGCAGCGCGGCCGGATCGGCGTTCCCGGCCCAGATCATCGCCGCCGCGACCGCCGCGCCGGACCCGGCGACCGTCCAGGCCCGGACGCCCCACCGGTCGGGCCGGTAGCGGGTCCGCACCGAACGCGCCCCGCCGAGCCGGAGCCCCGCCATCGCGGCGGCGAGACCGGCGGCGAGCAGCGGCATCCCGTAGCCGGCGCCCTCGGCGGCGAGCAGCCCGTACGTACCGGCGCAGACGCCGAGCAGCCCGCCGAGCGTCAGGACGTTCGTGGTGTGCCGGACGGCGGCCGGGACCTGGGCGGTACGCCCGTAACCCCGCGCGTCCATGGAGGCGGCCACGGCGACCGACCGTTCGAGGGCGCCCTCCAGGACCGGCAGCCCGATCTGGAGGACGGCCCGCACACCGCCGGTCGGCCGGCCGCGCAGCCGGCGGGCGGTGCGCAGCCGCAGCACGTCGGCGACCATGTTCGGCGCGAACGTCATGGCCACGACGACGGCGACCCCGGCCTCGTACAGCGCGCCGGGCAGCGACTTCAGCAGCCGGGCCGGGTTGGCGAGGGAGTTCGCCGCGCCGACGCAGATCAGCAGGGCCGCCAGCTTCGCCCCGTCGTACAGCGCGAACACCAGCTGCTCGGCGGTGACCCGGCCGCCGATCCGGACGCCCTTCGCCCAGTCGGGCATCGGCACCTCGGGCAGCGTGAACAGGGTGTGCGTGCCGGGGATCGGGGAGCCGAGGAAGACGGAGAACAGCAGCCGGACCGCGATCACGAAGAGCCCGATCCGGATGAACATGCCGTACGACCTGGCCCACGGCGCGTCCGTGCGGCGCGCGGCCACCACGTAACCCGCGACGCCGACCAGCAGGCCGAGCAGCAGCGGGTTGGTGGTCCGGGACGCGGCGGTGGCCAGGCCCAGCGCCCACAGCCACCACGCCCCGGCCGGCAACGCGTTGGAGCGCGTCGCGGCGGGGGCGCGCCAGGCGGGGAGCCGGTCCGTCGCGGTGTCCGTGCGGCCGGCCGTCGAGCCGGTCATCCGCGGCGGCGGCGGGCCTGCGCGACTGCGGCGATGCCGAGGAGCAGCACGGCGCCGATCCCGACGAGGATGCCGGCGGACGGGCCGCCGTCGTCGCCGTGGGCGGAGGTGGGGGCGGCCGTGGTGGGCGCCGCGCTGCCGCCGTCCGTGCCGCCGTTCGCAGCGCCGCCGTCCGTGCCGCCGGTCTCGGAGACCTGCTCGCCGCAGCCGGTGGCCGGGTAGCCGGAGATCGCGCAGAGCATCGCGCTCGCGTCGTACCGCAGCGGCTTGGCGACCGCCGCCAGCGCCTCCGCGCCGCTCGCGTCCTTCGCGACCCGCGCGCAGGCGGCCCGCGGCGGGGGCGGGGTCTCCCCGTCCGGCGCGTCGGCCGCGGTGCCCGGGTCGATGACGACCGCGACGCGCTTGCTGCCGTCCTTCGCCGGGGTGTCCGCGCAGACCTTCTCGAAGTCGGGCGCGCGGCGCGGCTTGGAGGCGTCCTGGGAGTCCGCGCTCACCGAGAAGCGGAAACCCTGCACCGAGCCGTCCTCGGGCCGTACGAGCGAGGGCCCCTGGGTGGCGTACGACCAGCCGTCCGCCGAGCCCTCCCAGAACGACCAGTAGCGGTAGCCCGCCGCCTGGGCCGCGCCCGCGCCGAGCAGCGCCAGGACGCCGCCGACGACGAGGAGCACGAGCGCCCGTGCGAGGCGGCTCACAGCTGCTGGTTCTTGCGGCGGCCGCTGATCAGGAAGCCGGCGCCCGCGCCGACCGCGAGGCCGATGCCGACGAACCACCAGACGCCGCCGATGCCGTCGCCGTCGCCGCTGTCCTTCTTCTCCTCGTCCTCCGTGGCCGTCGGCTGCGGCTTCTTCACGGCGGCCGGCTCGGGGCCGGTCGCGTTCAGCCGGGAGACGAGGTCGGCGCCGCCGAAGTCGTGGACGTCGGCGCCGGTCGCGTGGGCGGCCAGGATCAGCTGGGCGTAGGCGGCGGGGCCGCTCTGCTCGGCCCAGGCGGCGGAGTTCTTCTTGAGCCAGGCGACCGGGCCGGCCGCCTTGTCCTTGTGCCCGGCGGCGGACAGGGCGACGACCGCGTCGGCGGTGTTGCCGAAGTCGGGCTGCGGGGCGCTGTCCTCCGCGCCGGGCATCGGGGCGGCGTCGAGGTGGCCGCTCTTGGCGAGGGCGGTGGTGAGCCAGGCGGCGCCGTTCTGGGCGGCCTGCTCGGGCTTCAGCGGGGAGCCCTTGTGGCAGGCGGGGTCCTTCACGGCCGCGTTGTCCGAGACGACCAGGCCCTTGCCGAGCGCGCCGAGGACTCCTGCGGCGGTGGCGTCACCGTTGGGGGCGAGCTTGCCGGCCTTGTCGGGCTGGTAGGCGAAGGCCCCGCCGTCCTTGCCGCCGCAGGGGATGGAGAACGTGAGCAGCGCGGCGTACGGGGTCTTGCCGCCGTGCGTCGTGACGTCGCCCAGCTTCTCGCCGGCCCGGGCGAGGGTGCCGATCACGATCGACGTGGAGTTCGCGTCGCTGGGGCTGCCGGCGGTGTAGCCCCAGCCGCCGTCCTCGTTCTGGACGGACTTGAGCCAGCTGACCGCGTTCGCGACGGCGTCCTGGTGCCCGCCGACCGCGCGCAGGGCCTGGGCGGCGGCGGCCGTCGCGTTGGTGTCGACCATCGTCTTGTCGGTGCAGGGCGTGGAGGCGTCCGGGCGGTACGCGGGGAACGCGCCGCTGTCGCACTGCTGGCCGGTCAGCCAGTCGACGGCCTTCGTGGCCGGGGTCACGCCCACGGCCTGCTGCGCGAGGAACGCGAGCGACTGCCGCCACACCCCGTCGTACGTCGGGTCGCCGGTGCCGTAGAGCCCGGAGGGCAGCGCAACCGAGGGGGAGGGCGACGGAGACGGCGCGGCGACGGCGGCCGGGGCGGCGGCCGCGCAGAGCGCGGCGGCGGTGACGGCGAGCGCGGCGGCGCTGCGGCGTGCGGTCATGGCGGGTGGTGCCTCTCCTGGGGGCCGGGGCAGGCACACACGGCACCGGGCTCCGGCTCCGTATACCTCGACGGGGCGGGCCGCCGGGGTTCCGGCGGCGTGAGCCGGTCACGACTCGGACAGGGCATTCCGACTTTCGCCTTGCGGCGGTTTACGGCTGCGGGTCAGCGCCGGATTCGCACCGGCTTCCCCCTGAACGGGCATAGTGACGACGCGGCCAGTCTAGCGGGCGGGCTTTCCTCCCCTCCCCGCCCCTTCCCGAAACCGGGGCGCCGCCCCGCACCCCGCTGCTCAAGTGCCGCAGGGGCTGGTCTTCGGGGCGCCGCCCCGGACCCCGCGCCTCACCGCCGGCGGGGCTTGGTTTGCGCCGGGGTGGGTCCCTTGCCGCGGGCGAAGGGCGGCGGCCAGCTCAAGCCCCCGCGGCGCTTGAGCGGCGGGGGTTCGGGGGCAGCGCCCCCGAGAGGCGTGCGGCCTAGACTCGGGCCCGTGAGCAGTGATGACGCCGCCCTGGACGCGCTAGCGATGCTCGGGGACCCCGTACGCCGCGGGCTGTACCGGCACGTGGCCGCCGCCCAGGGCGACGTCACGCGGGACGCCGCCGCCGACGCGGCCGGGGTGACGCGGGCCGTGGCCGCGTTCCATCTGGACAAGCTCGTGGACGCCGGGCTCCTGGAGACCACGTTCCGGCGGCTCTCCGGCCGCACCGGACCCGGCGCCGGGCGGCCGTCCAAGCTGTACCGGCGGGCGGACGGCGAGCACGCCGTCTCCGTGCCGCCGCGGTCGTACGACACCGTGAGCCGGCTGCTCGCGGAGGTCGTCGAACGCGCCGGGCTCGACACCGAGTTGCAGGCGGCGGCCCGCGCCGCCGGGCAGGCGGCGGGCGCGGCGGACCCCGTCCACGCGCTGCGGGAGCGCGGCTACGAGCCGTACTGGGACTGCGGGAAACTCCGTCTCAACAACTGCCCGTTCCACGCGCTGGCGGAGCAATTCCCGGCTCTGGTCTGCGGGATGAACCTCGCCGGCATCGAGGGGCTGCTCGCCGAGGGCTGGAGCGCCGCCATGGACCCGCTGCCGGAAGGCTGTTGTGTCGCGATCGAGGGGCCCGAAGGGACCGGCGAAGTCTAAAAAAGAATCCGTTGACTTTAGAAGGTTCACCCGGCCATGCTTGAGCCCGTGAACGACTTCCACCTTGCCCAGGTCAACGTCGGGCGCCTCCTCGCCCCGCTCGGCAGTCCGCAGATCGCCGACTTCGTCGCACAGCTCCCCGAGATCAACGCCCTCGCCGACCACGCCCCCGGCTTCGTCTGGCGGATGGTGGACGGGGAGGGCGCCGACGCCACGAGCCTCCGCCCGGAGGACGGTGACGACCTCTTCCTGATCAACTGCTCGGTCTGGGAGTCGGTCGAGGCGCTGAAGGCGTACGTGTACCGCAGTGACCACCTCAGGGTCCTGGCCCGCCGCCGCGAATGGTTCGAGCGCCTGGCCGAGCACCACTCGGCCCTGTGGTGGGTCCCGGCCGGACACCGCCCGAGCGTCCAGGAGGCGATGGACCGGGTCGCCCTGCTCCGCGCCAAGGGCGACACCCCCGACGCCTTCACCTTCCGCGCCCCGCACCCGCCGCCGGGCAGGACCTAGAGCATCCGCACCTCTGCGTCCGGAAGCTTCGTCCACCAGTGGTGGTAGCGGTTGTAGACCACCCGCTCGCGGTCGCCGAGGAAGGCGGTCAACGCCTCGGCCTCCGCACCCAGTTCGTCCCACACGGCGGCCGGCAGCGGACGGAACGCCGTGGCCTCGACCCCCTCGGCCGTCGGACGCCACACGCCCGCGACCAGGCCGTCCACCAGCAGGGTCGGCAGCACGTCACCGTTGCGCCGGATCACCAGCGGGCGGTACTCCGGCGGTATCACCCGGCTCCGGTCCGCGTACGCCAGCAGCGTGGAGTCCCACATCGCCATGAGCCGGGACGGGGCGGGGGTGCCGGCGTCCGGCCGGGGCGCGTTCGGGAGGTCGAACAACGCCTCCCCGTCCACCCCCTCCAGACGCTCCACCTCGTCCGCCATGGCCGCCAGCTCCGCCCGGACCGGCGCCCGCCCCACCATCGAGAACTGCGCCACGTCCGCGACCGACGCCGGGCCGAACCCGGCCAGGTAGCGCAGGATCAGCGCGCGCAGCGCCGCCCGGTCCACCGTCCGGCCCCGGGGCGCGGGCCCCGCGCCCGCCGCGACGAACGAGGCCCGCGCGCCGAAGGACCACGGCGGGCCGGTCGGGACGTGATGGAGCGGGGCGTACGTCTTCATGCCCCACCACACCGCATCCTTCCGCTCCGCGCCGAAGCGCTCGGCCAGCCACGCCTGGATCTCCGCCGACGTCCTCGGCGTACGGGCGAACTCCACGACCTCCGCGACCAGTTCCTCGCCGTCGGCCGAGGTGAGCCCGGACGCGGTGAAGCGGGAGCCCAGCCGCGAGGCGTACAGCACCGGCCGCACCGCCGCCCGGAAGGCCGGGTAGTCCTCGGCGTGCACCGCGTGCAGCGTGATCCGCATGAGCGTCGCCTTGACCACCGACCGCTCGGCGAAGGCCGCGTCGAGCGCTTCCGGGGTGAAGCCCGAGAGCCGGTTCCACAGGGCGATGTACGGGGACGCCGGATGCTGGGCCTGGAGCGCGACCACCCGCCGCACCCCCTCGGACGCGGTCAGCGGCTCACGGGCCAGCAGCAGTTGACGGCTGAGGGTCGCCCGGTTCAGGGCGCGCGCGGTGATCGTCACGATTCCGGATTCTGCCCGTCAGGCCGGCCGCGTGTCCCGCGAGGCCCCCGACAACAGGTGCAGCCGCAGTGCCAGCTGGAGCTCCAGCGCCCGGTCCGGCTCGTTCCAGTCGCGGCCCAGGAGCACCTGGATGCGGTCCAGCCGCTGCACCACTGTGTTCACATGGACGTGCAGCTCGTCCTTGGCCCGGATCAGGCTGCCGCCCGCCCCGAAGTACGCGCTCAGCGTCCGCACCAGATGCGTGCCGCGCTGCGCGTCGTACTCCAGCAGCGGCCCCAGGGCCGCCGCCACGAAGCCGTCCACGTCCTGCGCGTTGCCCAGCACCACGCCCAGGAACCCCAGCTCCTCCACGCACGCGCCCTCGCCGCTCCGCCCCAGCACCCGCATCGCCCGCAGACAGCGCGCCGCCTCCGCGTACGCGGCGGCCAGCTCGCCGGGGCCCCGGGCCGGACCTGCGGCCGCCACCGTGACGGGGGCCTGGGCCAGCTGCCCCAGCTGGGCCGCCGCCGCCCGGGCCGCCGCGCCCGCAGCCGTGCCGGTGTCCTCCGTCAACAGCACCACCGCGCCCGCGTGTTCGGCGCTCACGCCCTGGTGCTCGCCGCCGAACAGGAAGCGCATCGCGGCCGGGGCGAGACGCTCGCGCGCCCCGGTCTCCGCCACGAGCAGCAGATGCGGGCGGTCCAGGTCGATGCCCAGGCGGCGGCCCCGCTCGGCCAGCCCCGCCGGGTCACGGGCCGGGTCCGACAGCAGGTCCGCGATGAGCTCACCGCGTATCCGGTTCTCCGTCTCGGCCACCGTGCGCCGCAGTAGCAACAGCAGGCCCGTCACCACCGCCGACCGCTCGAACAGCCGCCGGTCCGAGTCGTCCAGCGGGCGGGCCCGGTGCAGGACGAGCCCGGCCAGCAGCTCCTGTCCGGCGAGCACCGCGCACACCACCCGCCCGTCGCGGTGCACCGCCCGCGCGCCCGTACGCGACTCCTCGGCCGCCTCCGCCAGCCAGCCGGCGTCCATGCTGTCGGCGGCGAAGCCCGAACCGTCCGGGCGGACGGCGGCCAGCGGGCGGCCGCCCGGGTCGTGGATGGTCAGCGGCGAGCCGAGCAGCCCGGCGACCGCCGCCGCCACGTCCTTGACGTCCCGGCCGCGCAGCACCAGGTCGGTGAGCCGGTCGTGCGACTCCTCCGCCCGCCGCATGGCCGCCGAGTGCGCCCGCACCGAGGCGTTGGCCTCGGCCAGCTCCGCGTTCGCCTCGGCCAGTTCGGCCAGCGCGGCCGTCGTGTCGGCGAGCGCGCGGGCCGTGTCGATGGCGATCGCCGCGTGCGCCGCCAGCGAGCAGAGCAGGGCCACCTCGTCCGGGCTGAAGACCCGGGGCGAGCGGTCCGCCGCGAACAGGACGCCGATCACCTTTCCCGTACCGCCCCGGCTCGACCCCAGCAGCAGCGGCACGCCCAGGATCGCCACCAGGCCCTCGTCCAGCACCCCGGCGTTGATGTTGCGGGTGTGGCGGAAGCGGTCGTCGGTGCGGTAGTCCGGCGTCGCGTACGGGCTCGCCGTCTGCGCCACCAGGCCGCCCAGCCCCTCGCCCAGCTCAAGGCGCAGCCGCTGGAAGAGCACCGAGACCGAGCCGTCGGTGACCCGCATGTAGGTGTCCCCGGCCTCCTCGTCCGGCAGCGTCAGATACGCGGTGTCCGTGCCCAGCAGCATCCTGGCCCGCCGCACGATCGCCTTCAGCACGTCGTCCAGGTCCCGGGAAGCCGCCAGGTCGCCCGCCGTGTCGAACAGCGCGGTCAGCTGGGCCTCGCGCCGCCGGTGCTGGCGCAGCGCGCTCCTGATCCGCAGCGCGGTCGCCGTCGCCCGCTCCACCTCCGCCAGCTCCTCGGCGGGCACCCCGTCCGCCCGCGCCTGCGAGGAGACCGCCCCCAGCGCCTCGGCCGGGGCGTCGTCGGCCAGCAGGTCGAACAGGCGCCGGAGGTGGGGCGCGGCGGCGGGGAGCGGTTCAGGCATGGCGTCCAGGGTTCCTCGGGGGTTCGGGCGGGCGGGTCAGTTCGCGGTCCAGCCGCCGTCCATGGAGAGCGAGGAGCCGGTGATGTGCCCGGTGCGCGGGCCGCACAGCCACAGGACCGCCTCGGCGACGTCCGCCGGTTCGATCAGCCGCTTGAGCGCGCTGCGTTCCAGCATCACCCGCCCGATCACCTCCTCCTCGGAGATGCCGTGCGTGCGGGCCTGGTCGGCGATCTGGTTCTCCACCAGCGGGGTACGCACGTATCCGGGGCAGACGCAGTTGCTCGTCACCCCGTGCTCCGCCGCTTCGAGCGCGACCACCTTGCTCAGCCCCTCCAGTGCGTGCTTGGCCGTGACATAGGCCGATTTGTACGGGCTCGCGCGCAGCCCGTGCACCGAGGAGATGTTGACCACGCGCCCCCAGCCGCGTTCGTACATGCCCGGCAGGGTCCGGCGCAAGACGCGGAACGGGGTCTCCACCATCACGCGCTGGATCAGCGCGAACCGGTCCGGCGGGAACTCGTGCACCGGCGCCACGTGCTGGATGCCCGCGTTGTTGACCACCACGTCCACATCGGCCGGCAGGGTGTCCACGACGTCGGGCTCGGACAGGTCCACCACCCAGGCCGTCCCGCCCAGCTCCTTCGCCAGCTGCTCGGCGGCCTCACCGGCCCGGTCCACGACGTGCACATGGGCGCCCGCAGCGGCGAGCGCCTGCGCACAGGCCCGCCCGATGCCGCTCGCCGCCCCGGTCACCAGTGCGGTGCGCCCGGCCAGGACGGGTTCTGCGGGCGCCTGCGCGGGGGCGGCGGCGGGCTGGTGATCCGGTCTGCGGGAAGTCTCCATGGCCGTCACCGTAGGTACGCGCGGGCCCGCGTCACACGGCGTCGGTGCACACACCCGCGTAGCGGCGCATGGTGGCGGCGTACATGGTGCGGGTCCCCGGGCGGCCGCCGGACCGGGACCGCCGGGTACCGCTCCTCCGGGTCCACCGCCGGGCCCCGCCGCGCAAGGGCGTCGGGGCACACAGCGGGGGCCGGGGTGTGGCCACCGGTCCCATGGGCGGGGGCCGGTGCCGCTCGTAGGTTCCGGCAGCAACCCGTACCCCCACGGCAGGGAGAAAGCACCCGTGCGCCCACCGATCCTGAAACGCCTCTGCCGCCGCATCGCGGCGACGGCCGTCCTCGGACTGCTCGCGGCGACGCTGAGCGTCACCACCGCGCAGCCCGCCGCCGCTGCCTCCGGTCTCCAGCAGGTGACCGGCTTCGGCTCGAACCCCGGCAACCTCCAGATGTACGCGTACACCCCCGCAGGACTCCCCGCGAACGCCCCGCTGGTCGTCGCCCTGCACGGCTGCACGCAGACCGCCGACGCCTACTACACCAACTCCGGCTGGCCGAAGTTCGCCGACGAGTGGGGCTTCGCCGTCGTCTTCCCGCAGACCACATCGGCGAACAACGCGCTGTCCTGCTTCGGCTGGTTCGACCCGAACGAGGACACCCGGGGCAAGGGCGAGGCCGCGTCGATCGTGCAGATGGTCGACTACGCGAAGAAGACCTACGGCTCCGACGGGCGCCGGGTGTACGTCACCGGGCTCTCGGCCGGCGGCGGGATGACCGCCGACCTGCTCGCCGCCTACCCGGACGTCTTCGCGGGCGGCTCGGTGGCCTCCGGGCTGCCCGCCCAGTGCGCGACCAGCCAGGCCGCCGCATCGGGCTGCCAGACGGGCCCGCAGAAGCTGACGCCCGCGCAGTGGGGCGACAAGGTCCGCGCCGCGTACCCGGGCTACAAGGGCCCGTGGCCCCGGGTCGCGATCTGGCAGGGCACCTCGGACTACACGGTCTACCCGGCCAACGCCACGGCCCTGCGGGACCAGTGGACCAATGTGTGGGGCATCAGCCAGACCCCGTCGTCCACGGACAGCCTCCCCGGCAGCACCACCCGCACCGTCTACAACGACGCGTCCGGGCAGCCCGCGGTGGAGATGTACTCGGTCTCCGGCATGGGCCACGGTCTGCCGGTCAGCCCCGGCTCGGGTGCCCAGCAGTGCGGCTCGACGGCCGCGTACTTCCTGAACACCCTCTGCTCCACGTACTACACGGGCGTCTTCTGGGGCCTGGACGGCGGCACCGACCCGGGCGATCCCGGTGACCCGGGGGACCCCGGTGACCCGGGCGACCCCGACCCCGCGCAGTGCTACACCGCCACCAACTACGCCCACGTCACGGCGGGCCGGGCGCACATGTCCGGCGGGTACGTCTACGCGAACGGCTCCAACCAGAACATGGGCCTGTACAACGTCTTCGTCAGCCACACCCTGAAGGAGACCCCGGCCGGCTACTTCGTCATCGCGGACAGCGGCTGCACCGCCTGACCGACCACGACGAGCGGGGCCCGGCATGCACGCCGGGCCCCGCTCGTACGGGCTCTCAGCCCCGCGCCAGCGCCACCAGCCGGTCCGCGATCTCCCGGCCGCCCCGGTCGCCGGTGAGGACCGTGTAGTGGTTCACGTCCTTCACCGCGACCGGCTCCACCCGGGTCCCGTCCAGACCGGCGGCGGCGAGCCGGCCCTCGTCGTACAGGCCCTGCTCCTCGTCCATCAGGCCGCGCGCGGCCCACAGCAGCGTCGCGTCGACGGGCAGCTTCCGCACCGCGGACAGGACCTCCTCGTCGAACAGGCCGACCCCGTCCGTGCGGATCGCCTCGATCCGGCACGACGAGCGCAGCTCCGGCTCCTCGCCCGTCAGGTCGCGCTGGATGTACGCGTCCACCTCGTCCGACCACGCCCCCGCGAACGCCGGATGCGCCTGCCAGAACGCCCGGTAGGCACCCCGGTCCGGGAAGGTCATCGACAGCCGGTCCATCGCCGGGCCGATCACCGCCGTCATCAGCTCGTCCGGCGTCAGGTGCGTCGGCGCCGGGAAGCCGATGCCGCCGTCCACGAGCAGCAGCGGTCCGAAGCGGTCCGGGTGGCGCACCGCCGCGAGGGCCGCCACGAACGCGCCCATCGAGTGGCCCGCGAGGACCACCCGGTCCCGGCCCAGGGCCTCGGTCAGGGCGGCGATGTCGTCGGTGTGCGCGGCGATCCCGTACGGGCCCGGCAGCCGCGCGCTCCCGGCCCGGCCGCGCAGGTCCGGGGCGACCAGCGTGACCCGGCCGTCCAGCAGCCGGGCCACCGCCGCCCAGGACAGGGCGTTGGAGGTGATCCCGTGCAGGGCCACCACGACCGGGGCCGCCGGGTCGGCGGCCGGCCAGCGCAGGGCCGCCAGGGAGCCCCCGCGCACGGGGACTTCGATCTCTTCGTACTCCGCGAGCGGGCTCAACTGACTCCGGTCTCCTTACGGTTGGACGCGCCCCTGAGCCGGGACGGAAGGCGGGCCAGGCCGCCGGGCAGCAGATGTACCACGGCCACGAACACCACGCCGAGCAGGAACAACGGCTGCGACAGCGGTACGCGCAGCACCGCCGGCAGGTCCGCGACCGTGCCGGACCCGGCGAGATCGCCGAGCCGGTGGTCGGCCCAGGTGTACAGGATGCCGCCGACCATCGGGCCCCACCGGGTGCCCGAGCCGCCGAGGACCACCATCACCAGCAGCGACAGCGTGAAGTCCGAGGTGGTCGTCTGCGGGGTCGAGCCGCCCGTGAGCAGCAGGTGCACGATCCCGCCGAGCGCGGCGAGGGCCCCCGCGACCACGAAGGCCGTCAGCTTGAACCCGTACGGCTTCAGGCCCAGGACCTCCACCCGGCGCTCGTTCTCCTTGATGCCCTCCCAGACCCGGCCGGTGGGGGAGCGGACCGCCCAGTGGACGACGCCCAGGGTCAGGACCAGGTAGGCCAGCGCGATCCAGTACAGGTTCGCGGTGTTGTCGATGCCGACCAGCGAGGACGGCAGCAGGTCCGACGGGGCAGCCCGGCCCTCCTCGCCGCCCGTGACCCCGCCGGGGTTGCGGGAGACCAGGATCGAGCCCGCCTGCGCGAAGGCCAGGGTCACCATGGAGAAGCCGATGCCGGTCACGCGCAGGCTCACCGAGCCCAGGGCCAGGGCGAGCGCGATCCCGAAGAGCAGCCCGAGGACCGCGGCGAGCGCGAACGGCAGCCCCGCCTCCAGCAGGAACAGATTGGTGGCGTAGCCGCCCGCCGCGAAGTACAGGGCGTGGCCGAAGGAGAGCAGCCCGGTCCGCCCCAGCAGCAGGTCGTAACCGGTGGCCAGGGCGCCGAACAGCAGGCAGGTCGCCAGGAGTTGCAGGCTTCCCGCCGAGCCCAGCGGCCCGTCCAGCAGGCCCGGCACCGGCACCGCGCTGAACGGCGCGATCACCAGGACCAGCAGGACGGCGGCGGGCCACCAGCGCAGCGGCCGGAAGCGTCCGGCGGGGGCCGGTCCCGCGGCGGTGCGGCCCGCGGTGCGGTCGGGTGTGTCGGTGGCGGTGCTCACGCGAGCCTCCCCGTCAGTCCGCGCGGCCGGATCAGCAGCAGCACGGCGAGCAGGACGACGACCGCCAGATCGCCGAGCCCCGCTGCGGTGTAGTAGTTGGCGAACTGCTGGACCAGGCCGATGACCACCGACGCCACGGCGGCGCCGGTCACCGAGCCCATGCCGCCGGTGACCACGACGACGAACGCGAAGATGAGCAGCGAGGTCCCCTGACGCGGGTCGACCGAGCCGAAGTACAGCCCGCCGAGCGCCCCGCCCAGCGCCGCCGCGCAGCCGCCGATCGCGAAGACCAGCGTGAACGCCTTGCGGACGTCGATGCCGAGCGCGGTGACCATCGCCCGGTCCTCGACACCGGCCCGGACGACCAGGCCGTGCCGGGTCCGCCCGAGGAACAGCCGGAGCGCGACCAGCACCACGACCGCCGCGCCCACCAGGACCAGCCGGTTGACCGGGACCTGCGCGCCCAGCAGCCCGAAGGTGCCGGACAGCGCCTCGGGCCCGGGGAAGGTGTGGGCGTCCGAGCCCCAGACGCCGGAGAGCAGCGCGGGCACCGCGAGTCCCACCCCGACCGTGGCGAGCACCTGCTCGCGCGGCCGGGTGTAGAGCGGGCGGACGACCGCGAGTTCGAGGAGCACGGCGGCGGCGGTGCCCACCGCCGTACCGAACAGGACCGCGAGCACGAAGCCGGCGCCGCCGGGGCCCGCGCCGGGGAGGTTCCCGGCCGCGGCCCACCAGGTGCCGTACGCGCCGATGGAAAGCAGCGCCCCGTGGGCGAAGTTGAGCACGTCCATCAGGCCGAAGATCAGCGAGAGTCCGGACGCGACGAGGAAGTAGAGGGCCCCCAGACCGAGACCGGTCATGGTGAGCAGGACGAGGGTGGACATCAGGAATCCGCCTTCACGGAAGGGTGTGCGGGGAGCGGGCCGTGGCCCACACCGAGCAGCGTGCGGGCCGCCTCCGCGTCGCCCAGCAGCTCGGCGGCCGGGCCCCGGTGGGCGGTGCGGCCGTCGGCGAGGACCACGCAGTGCCCGGCCAGCCGCCGCACCACGGCGAGGTTCTGCTCCACGAGGAGCACCGGCACCGCCTCGGCGGCCCGTTCCAGCACCTGGGCCACCTCGGTGACCACCTTCGGCGCCAGGCCCTTGGTCGGTTCGTCCGCGATGATCAGCCGGTTGGCGTTGAGCAGGGTGCGCCCGATGGCCACCATCTGCTGCTGGCCGCCCGACAGCGTCCCGGCCAACTGCCGGGCCCGCTGCTTGAGTTCCGGGAACAGCTCGTGGACCAGGCCGTACGCGGGTTCGCCCGCGCCGCGCCGCTCGGCCAGGCGCAGGTTCTCCGCGACGGTCAGCCCGGCGAAGATGCCCCGGTCCTCGGGGGCGTAGCCGATGCCGCGCCGGACCAGGGCGTGCGTGGGCAGGCCCGCGGTCTCCTCGCCGTCGAGCCGGACGCTCCCGGCGCGCGGGACGAGCCCGAGGATGCCCCGGACCGTGGTGGTCTTCCCGGCGCCGTTGCGCCCGAGGAGCGCGGTGACGCCGTGCGCGGTGACGTCCAGGTCGACGCCGTGCAGGATGTGCCGGCCGCCGATCAGGACGCGCAGATCCCGTACGTCCAGGAGGGGTTGCTCCGTCACAGTCCCTCCCCGAGGTACGCCTGCTGCACGACCGGGTCGGCGGTGACCGCCTCCGGGGTGTCCAGGGCGAGCAGCCTGCCGTGGTGCATCACGGCGAGCCGGTCCGCGAGGCCGAGCAGGACGTCCATGTGGTGTTCGACCATGAGGACCGTGCGCCCCTCCTCGCGGTGCAGGGTGCGGATGAGTTCGGTGAGGGCGGGGACCTCCTCGGCGCTGACCCCGGCCATCGGCTCGTCGAGCAGCATCAGCCGGGGCTCGCCCACCAGCAGCACGGCGAGCTCCAGCTTCCGCTTCTCGCCGTGCGACAGCTCGCCCGCCGTGGCCCCGGCCCGGTGGCCGAGGCCGGTGCGTTCCAGGACGCCGGCCACGTCGGCGGTGTACGGGTCGGCGCGCCGCCACAGCCGGTACGAGCCGCCCCGGGCCGCCTGTGCGGCGAGCCGTACGTGGTCGGCGACGGTCATCGCGGGCCACAGGCTGGAGGTCTGGAAGGTCCGGCCGACGCCGCGCCGGGCCCGGACGTGCGCGGGCCGGTCCGTCATTTCGGCGCCGTCCAGCTCGATCCGGCCCGCGGTCGGCAGGTTCAGCCCGCTGATCAGGTTGAACAGGGAGGTCTTGCCCGCCCCGTTGGGCCCGATGAAGGCCAGGAACTCGCCCTCGCGGACGCTCAGGGAGACGTCCTCGACGATGGTGGCGCCGCCGACGCTCCAGCCGAGTCCTGCCAGCCGGAGCACCGGCGTCTCCCGGTCCGCCGGGCTCGCCTGCCCGAGGGTGTGGGGTGCGGTCACGGTTCAGCCCGCCGCGGGCTTCACGGGCGGCGCGACGGCGTCCAGCTGCTCGGTGTCCAGCAGCTTCGGCTCGGCGGTCGGGCCCTTGCCCTCCAGCTTGGCCACGAACATCGGCTGGAGCAGCGCGTGGTCCTCGCCGCGCACCCGCGTCTGCCCCTTGACCCCGTCGAAGCTCCAGCCCTCCAGGGCCTTGACCATCGCGGCGGTGTCGGTGGCGCCGCCCTTCTCGACGGCGTGCACGATCATCTGGGCGGCCGTGAAGCCGTCCGGCGTGAACAGGTCGGGCTTGCCGCCGTCCTTCTTCACCGCGTCCAGCATCGCCTTCTCCACGGCGTTGTCGCCGCCCGCGCCCGGGAAGTAGTGCGCCAGGAACGACACCTTGGACCCGGCGGCGCCGAAGATCGGGTACGAGGCGGTGCCGGCCAGACCGGTGACGACCTTGCTCGCGCCGAGCACCCCCTGCTGGTCGAGCGCGGTCCACAGCGCCGGGGCGGTGGAGCCGGCCCAGGCCACGAAGACCAGGTCGGGGCCGCCCGCCTTGACCTGCCGGGCGAACGGCGTCAGGTCCGTCGCGCTGGGCGGCGCCAGCACCGAGCCGACCTTGGCGCCCTTCCCGCCGAGCACCGCCTTCACGGCGGCCACGTTGGCCTGGCCGAAGGTGGAGTCCTGGGCGAGCACCGTGACCTTCTTGCCCTTGGCGTCGCCGAGCATCGTGCCCGCCGTCAGGATGTCCTGGTAGGACTGGCGGCCGGAGCGGAAGGTGTAGTCGTTGATCCCGGTCACCGCGTCGGTGGCGGCCGGTCCGCTGACGTACAGCACCTTGTTCTGCGCGGCGAGCGGGGCCATCTGGAGCGCGACGCCGGAGTCGGTGGTGCCGGCCAGCACCTTGTAGCCCTTGCCGATGAGGTTCTTCGCGGCGGAGACGGCCTTGCCCGGGTCGCCCGCGTCGTCCTGCTCGGTGACCTCGATGCGGTGTCCGGCGACCTTGCGGGTGCCCTTGGTGGCGTAGTCGAGCCCGGCCATGAAGCCATCGCGGTACTGCTTGCCGTAGTCGGCGAGGAGCCCGGTCCTGGAGTACACCAGGCCGACCTTGACGGCCGCGTCGTCGGCGGACTTCGCGGAGTCGGAGTCGCCCGCCTTCCCGGCGGCGGTGCAGCCCGTCAGCAGCAGACCGGCTGCGGCCAGGACGGCGACGGTACGGATGTCACTGAGGGATCTGCGGGCTCTGCTGGCGGTACGGCTGCGGGGCATGGTGACCGGCTCCTCGGCGTGTTCCTGTGATGTCGCCGAACCGTATGAACACCGCGCCGCCGTCGATATGGTGCAGGGCACCCCACCTCGCCCCCGGGGCGTGTGGGCACCGCACATGGCAGTTCGACGACACCCCCTAGGGGGCCGCCGGGCCGACCAGCCGGCACACCGTCTCGATGTCCGTGCGCACCTGCGCCATGGACGCCCGGCCGGCGAGCCAGGTGATCAGCGCTGAGTGCCAGGTGCACTCGATCACCCGCACGGCGGAGAGCTGTCCCGGCGTCGGGTGGCCGGTGCCCATCGCGTCCAGGATGATCGCCGTCGTGAGCCGTGAGACCGCGTCGACCTCGCTGCTCGCGCTCCGGTCCGCGAAGGTCAGGGCGCGCACCATGGCGTCCGCCAGCTGCGGTTCGCGCTGCATGGCCCGGAACGCCCGCATGAGCGTCTCGGCGACCCGGGCCGCCGCGTCGTCCCCGGCCGGGGGGTGCTCGCGCAGGGTGGTGCGCAGATGCTGGAGCCGGTCGCGCAGGGTGGCCACGAGGAGGTGGATCTTGGACGGGAAGTACCGGTACAGGGTGCCGAGGGCGACCTCGGCCGCCTCTGCCACCTCGCGCATCTGCACGGCCTCGAAACCGCCTCGGCCGGCCAGCTCGGCGGTGGCCCGCAGAATGCGGCGCCGGCGGGCCTCCTGGCGCTCCGTCAGGGGCGGCGATGCCGGTCTGGCTTCCGCTGTCATGTGTCCCGTCCCGTGGCCAGGGTGTGTGCCGTGGCGTGAATCACCTGATCCGGCCGTTGCACCGACGCTACCTGCCGGTAGATTCGTAGCTCATTGAACTACCCAGTCTGAAACTTGTTCTAGATTAGCGCCAGCGGTTACGCTCCGGCGAACACGCAGTGAGAAGGGGGCCGAGTGTGACCGCTGAGGCCGTTGAGTCGGGCCCCCGTACGGGCGTCGCCGCACCGGGCACGGGCCCCGGCGACGGACCCCTGCGCATCGCGCTCCTCACCTACAAGGGCAATCCCTTCTGCGGCGGCCAGGGCGTCTACGTACGGCACCTCGCCCGCGAACTCGCCCGACTGGGCCACCGCGTCGAAGTCATCGGCGCCCAGCCCTACCCGGTCCTCGACGAAGGCGTCCCGCTCACCGAGCTGCCCAGCCTCGACCTGTACCGGCAGCCCGACCCGTTCCGCACCCCGAGCCGCGGCGAGTACCGGGACTGGATCGACGCCGCCGAGGTCGCCACCATGTGGACCGGCGGCTTCCCCGAACCGCTCACCTTCAGCCTGCGGGCCCGGCGCCATCTCGCCGCCCGGCGCGGCGAGTTCGACGTCATCCACGACAACCAGACCCTCGGCTACGGGCTCCTCGCCGACCTCGGCGCGCCCCTGGTCACCACGATCCACCACCCCATCACCGTCGACCGGCAGCTCGACCTGGACGCCGCGACGAGCCGCCGCCGCCGCGCCTCCGTGCGCCGCTGGTACGGGTTCACCCGCATGCAGAAGCGGGTCGCGCGCCGGCTGCCGTCGGTGCTCACCGTCTCGGGCTCCTCCAAGCAGGAGATCGTGGACCACCTCGGAGTCGACGCGCGCCGCATCCAGGTCGTGCACATCGGCGCCGACACCGACCTGTGGTCGCCCGACCCGTCGGTCGCCGAGGTCCCCGGCCGCATCGTCACCACGTCCAGCGCCGACGTCCCGCTCAAGGGCCTCGTCCACCTCGTGGAAGCCCTCGCCAAGCTCCGTACCGGCAACCCCGCCGCCCACCTCGTCGTCGTCGGCAAGCGCGCCGAGGACGGGCCGGTCGCCCGGGCCATCGAGCGGCACGGGCTCGCGGACGCCGTCGAGTTCGTCAAGGGCATCAGCGACAGCGAGCTGGTCGACCTGGTGCGCGGCGCCCAGATCGCCTGCGTCCCCTCGCTGTACGAGGGTTTCTCGCTGCCCGCCGCCGAGGCCATGGCCACCGGGACCCCGCTGGTCGCGACGACCGGCGGCGCCATCCCGGAGGTCGCCGGACCCGACGGGGAGACCTGCCTCGCGGTCCCGCCCGGCGACCCGGGGGCCCTCGCCGACGCGCTCGGCCGGCTGCTCGGCGACGCGGAGCTGCGCGCCCGGCTCGGGGCCGCGGGGCGTGAGCGGGTGCTCGCCCGGTTCACCTGGAAGCAGGCCGCGATCGGCACCGCCGAGCTCTATCGGCAGGCCATCGCCGCCCGCGCCGCCACCGGCCCCGGCGGCCGGCGGTGACCCCGGACCGCCCGCCGGGCCCCTGACCCCGTCCTCCCTTCCGACCCCCGACCGCGAAAGCAGGCACTCGTGCTGACCGTGGACTTCACCCGCTTCCCGCTCGCCGCAGGCGACCGCGTGCTCGACCTCGGGTGCGGCGCCGGACGCCACGCCTTCGAGTGCTACCGGCGCGGCGCCCAGGTGGTGGCCCTCGACCAGAACGGCGAGGAGATCCGCGAGGTCGCGAAGTGGTTCGCCGCGATGAAGGAGGCCGGGGAGGCCCCCGAGGGCGCCACCGCCACCGCGATGGAGGGCGACGCGCTCAACCTGCCCTTCCCCGACGAGTCCTTCGACGTCGTGATCATCTCCGAGGTCATGGAGCACATCCCCGACGACAAGGGCGTCCTCGCCGAGATGGTCCGGGTGCTCAGGCCCGGCGGCCGGATCGCCGTCACCGTCCCGCGCTACGGCCCCGAGAAGGTCTGCTGGGCGCTCTCCGACGCGTACCACGAGGTCGAGGGCGGCCACATCCGCATCTACAAGGCCGACGAACTCCTGGGCAAGATGCGCGGCGCCGGTCTCAAGCCGTACGGCACCCACCACGCGCACGCCCTGCACTCCCCGTACTGGTGGCTGAAGTGCGCGTTCGGTGTCGACAACGACAAGGCGCTGCCGGTGAAGGCGTACCACAAGCTCCTGGTCTGGGACATCATGAAGAAGCCCGCCCTGACCCGGGTCGCCGAGCAACTGCTCAACCCGGTCGTCGGCAAGAGCTTCGTGGCCTACGCGACCAAGCCGCACCTGCCCCTCGCCGCCGCAGCAGCCGCCGAGGCCGAGGCGTGAGCCTTCCCGAGCGGACCGAGCACCTCGTCCTGCCCGGAGTCCTCACCGCCGCGCAGGCCGCCGAGACCGTCGCCGCGCTGCGCGCCGTTCAGCGCCCGGACGGCGCCATCCCGTGGTTCCGCGGCCACCACCTCGACCCGTGGGACCACACCGAGGCCGCCATGGCCCTGGACGCGGCCGGCGAGCACGCGGCCGCGGAACGCGCGTACGAGTGGCTGGCCCGGCACCAGAACGGCGACGGCTCCTGGTACGCCGCCTACCACGACGGCGACGCCGAGCAGCCGACCGACCGGGGCCGGGAGTCCAACTTCTGCGCCTATGTGGCCGTCGGCGTCTGGCACCACTACCTCGCCACCGGCGACGACGCCTTCGTGGACCGAATGTGGCCCACCGTCTACGCGGCCGTCGAGTTCGTCCTGCGGCTCCAGCAGCCCGGCGGGCAGATCGGCTGGAAGCGCGAGGACGACGGGACCCCGGTCACGGACGCGCTGCTCACCGGCTCGTCCTCGGTCCACCAGGCGCTGCGCTGCGCGCTGGCCATCGCCGAACGCCGCGAGGAGCCCCAGCCCGACTGGGAGCTGGCGACCGGGGCCCTGGGGCACGCGATCCGCAGCCACCCGGAGCGCTTCCTCGACAAGAGCCGGTACTCGATGGACTGGTACTACCCGGTCCTCGGCGGCGCCGTCACCGGCGCGGCGGCCAAGGAGCGCATCGAGGAGGGCTGGGACCGCTTCGTCGTCCCCGGCCTCGGGGTGCGCTGCGTGCTGCCCAACCCGTGGGTGACCGGTGGCGAGAGCTGCGAACTGGCCCTGGCCCTCTGGGTGATGGGCGAGTCCGACCGGGCACTCGACATCCTCCAGTCGGTCCAGCACCTGCGGGCCGAGGGCGGCATGTACTGGACGGGTTACGTCTTCGAGGGGAACCGCGCCTTCTGGCCCGAGGAGCACACCTCCTGGACGGCCGGCTCGCTGCTGCTGGCGGTGGCCGCGCTCGGTGGGGACGAGGCGACCACCGCCGTCTTCAGCGGGGACCGGCTGCCGAAGGGACTGGAGCCGGACTGCTGCGGCTGAGCGGTTGACGGGGGAGCGTCAGCGCCGGACGCGGCCCGCCACGGCGTGCCCGATGAACAGGTACACCAGGGCGGCGAGCCCGTAGCCGGCGACGACGTTGGCCCACGTCTTGTCGAAGGTGAACAGGTCGTACGACCAGCCGGCGAGCCACCTGGCGGCGTCCCGCACGAACTCGACCAGCTCGTTGCCGCGGTTCGCATCGAGCAGGTACATCAGGATCCACAGGCCGATGATGAAGGCCATGACGTCCGCCACGAGGGCGATGACACGTGCTGCGGTGAAGCCGTTGCCTCTGCTGTAGGACATGGTCTCCGCTTTGCCGCTCCGGCGCGGCCGAAACCCGTCGGCCGGACTCGTACGGCCGCGCAGCGGTGGCGGGTTGCCCGGGACGCGGCGAGCCTGGCGGGGAGTGCCGGGCCCCGGCACCCGCTCCGCCCGGCCAGGGAGGTCCGCCGTGCCCCGACCCGTACCGCTCCGCCGCCTGCTCCTCGCGCTGCTGCTGGCCTGCGCCGTACTGGCGGGCACCACCGCGTGCGGCAGCGACGACAAGGACAGCGGCGCGAGCAGTTCGGCCTCGCCCACCGGCACCTCGTCGGCCGAGGCGCAGAAGTGGGCCAAGACCAGGTTCGTCGCCAACGCGGGGCTCGCCGCGGGCGCCACGTACCAGTGGATCGTGAAGCCTTACCGGGCCGGGAAGTTCAAGAAGGGCGCCGACGGGCGCACCTTCGCCCTCGTCAAGGCCGGGCTCGCGGGCGGCTTCGCCTACAACCGGCTGAAGGCCGCCACCGAGAACGCCAAGGGCGACCCGCTGCTGTCGAAGGCCGTCGCCCCGCTCACCGCCGGCATCGCCTCGCTCAAGGGCCTCGGCACCAAGCTCCGCAAGGGCGAGGCGGGAGCGGGCGACATCGGCATGTTCGAGGACGTCATCAGCGGCATCAAGGACGCCGGGAAGAGCGCGGGCGCCGAGGTGAAGGACAAGGTCCCGTCCACCTCGCAGCTCGGCGGATAATCGCATGTGAAGCGGGGGCGGCCGCACTAGGGTGCGATCATGGGACTTCTGGCGCACGAGCGCTATTGCGACGAAATCGTCCGGCTCACCGGGGAGTTGAGGGAGACCCTGCGGGTCGCCGACCTCGGCGCGACCGTGCCGACCTGCCCCGACTGGACCCTGCGCGAACTGGCCGAGCACGTCGGCCGCGCCCACCGCTGGGCCGGCGAGATCGTCCGCACCCGCGCCGCCGAGGCGGTGCCGGACGAGAAGGTGCCCGACAACAGCCCCGCCGGTGACGACCCCGCCGCGCTCGACGCCTGGCTCGCCGAGGGGGCCGCCGGCACCGTGGCGGCACTGCGGGAGGCCGGGCCGGACGCCGAGGTGTGGTCCTGGGCCTGGGACCACAGCGCGGGCTTCTGGGCCCGCCGCATGGCCATCGAGACCGTCGTCCACCTCGCCGACGCCGCCCTCGCCGCCGGGGTCCCGTACACGATGACGCCCGAGCTGGCCGCCGACACCGTCGACGAGTGGCTGGAGATCGTGAGCTTCGCGCAGGCCGACGGCGACCGCGAGGTCGCCCAGCTGCGCGGGGCCGAGCGCTCCCTGCACCTGCACGCCACCGACGTACCCGACGCCGAGTGGCTGATCGAGCTCGGCGCGGAGGGCGTCACCTGGCGCCGGGCGCACGGCAAGGCGGACGTGGCGCTGCGCGGGCCGCTCACCGACGTCATGCTCGTCTTCAACCGCCGCCTCGCCCCGGACAGCGACCGGGTCGAGGTGCTGGGCGACGCCGGACTTCTGGACTTCTGGCTGGCGCGCACCTCCTTCGGCTGAGCGGGGAGCGCTCGGCCGGTGTGCGGGCCGGGCCCGGCTGGGCCAAGCTGGACGGGCGGCCGCCGGCCGTCCCGTCCCGCGAGGAGGTGCCGATGGACCCGGTCCGGGCCCTGGAACGGATCGCCTTCCTGCTGGAGCGCGGCAAGGCGGACACCTACCGCGTCCAGGCCTTCCGCACCGCCGCGCGCACCGTCGCCGCGATGGACGACGGCGAGGCGGAGCGGCGCGTGGCCGACGGCTCGCTGGAACGGGTCAAGGGCATCGGCCCCCGCACCGCCCAGGTCATCCGCGAGGCGATGGCCGGGGAGACTCCCGGCTACCTGGACCGCCTGGAGTCCGAGGCCTCCGACGCCGGACCCCTCGCGCAGGGCGGCGAACACCTGCTGTCCCTGCTGCGCGGCGACTGCCATACGCACTCCGACTGGTCGGACGGCGGCAGCCCCATCGAGGAGATGGGCCGCGCGGCGGCGCAACTGGGCCACGACTGGACGGTCCTCACCGACCACTCGCCCCGGCTCACCGTCGCCAACGGCCTCTCGCCGGAGCGGCTGCGCAGGCAGCTCGCCGAGGTGGCCGAACTCAACGAGCGCTGGGCGCCGTTCAGGCTGCTCACCGGCATCGAGTGCGACATCAACCTCGACGGCTCCCTCGACCAGGAGGAGGACCTGCTCGAACAGGTCGACCTGGTCGTGGTGTCCGTCCACTCCAAACTCCGCATGGACGCCGCCCCGATGACCCGGCGCATGGTCGCCGCCGTCCGCCATCCGCAGGCGAACGTCCTCGGCCACTGCACCGGGCGCCTGGTCACCGGCCGGGGCCGCCCCGAGTCGTCGTTCGACGCGGACGAGGTCTTCGCCGCCTGCGCCGAGGCGGGCACCGCGGTCGAGATCAACAGCCGGCCCGAACGGCTCGACCCGCCCCGCAGGCTGCTGCGCCGGGCCGTGGCGGCGGGCACGCTGTTCGCCGTCGACACCGACGCGCACGCACCGGGCCAGCTCGACTGGCAGGCTTACGGCTGTGCCCGCGCCGAGGAGTGCGGGGTCCCGCCGGAGCGCGTGGTCACCACCTGGACGGCCGACGAACTGCTGCGCTGGACCCGGAAGGGCAAAATCCCCGAGCGCGCGGCCGGTTGACCCCGGACACGGCCGCGGCCCCCCGCCCGGAAAGGCAGGGGGCCGCGTGACGGAGCGGGTGCGGGGCCTCAGCCGCGCTGGATGCCCGTGGTGTCCTGGAGGACGCCGCGACGGCCGTCCTGCGTCTGGGCGATCAGCGCCGAACCGCGCTGCTCGACCGCGAGGTACCAGGTGCCCGGCGCCAGCTCGGCGATCGGGGCCTGCGAACCGTCCTCGTTGTACAGCTGGCGGGCCACCGGCACCGCGAACCAGAACGGGGTGAAGTCACCGGAGCCGCCACCGGCCGCCGGTGCCGCCGGAGCCTTCTGCGCCTCGGGCTGGCCCGGCTGACCCGGCTGCTGCGCACCGTACGGCTGCGGCTGGCCCGGCTGCTGGCCGCCGAACGCCGGCTGCGGACCGCCCGGGTAGCCGTAGCCCTGGCCGGGCTGGCCACCGTACGGCGGCTGCACGGCCTGCGGGCCCGGGGCGCCGGCGAGCGGGGCCTTGAGGGCCGGGACCAGCGGCGAGGCGATCGCGCCCGCGGCCAGCGCCAGGGAGGCGATGAAGCCGAGGATCAGGCCGGCGCCCGCGTCGATCTGGCCCAGGTCGATGATCGTCCAGAACAGGTTCCACGCGGTGAACACCGTGGCGGCGACGCCGAACTGGCCGAGGTCGAGACCCGCGACCTTGCGTGGCTGGGGCTGGGAACGGGAGAGCACGATCAGCGCTGCGCCGATCACTCCGACCATGTAGACGCCGATGCCGTTGCCCAGCATGTCCCAGGAGTTGGGGGCGTCCGTGGCGGCGTTTCCGTAGTCGTAGTAGTCCAGGAACGAGGCGATGAACAGCACGACCGCTGCTCCGATCACCACGCCGTCGCCTCGAGTGAGGGAGCGGATATTCACGTGAAGGTCCTTAGTCGATCGTCTCGTCGGGGCGGTCGTCGCTGCCGCCGGATACACGGCGGGCACGGCTTGAAGCTCGGGAACGGCTCCCCATCGTAGGGATGAATCTATCGTCTGGCCCGGCGGGTTGTGTTCCTGCCCGGTTGGTGCGGGAACATCCTCCCGAATTCATCGCAGAATCACCCCTTGACTACCCCTTGAGGTAGCTGCTGATGCCGTCCGCGATGCCCTGGGCGGCCTTCTGGCGCCAACCCGGGCTGGTGAGCAGGGCGGCGTCCTCGGGATCACGCATATTGCCGCATTCGATGAAGACTTTGGGCACGGTCGACAAATTCAGTCCGCCGAGATCCTTGCGCACGTCCAAACCCGTTTTGCCGCCCACGTAATTGGAAGGGGAACTTCCGGTACTGCGTACGAACAGCCCGGCGATACGGGTACCGAGATCGCGTGAAGGCTCAACGATCTTCGAGGTGTTCGCGCCCCCGCCGCTCACGCGTGCGGGAAGGATCACATGGAACCCCCGGTTTCCCACGGCCGACCCGTCCGCGTGCACCGAGACCACCGCGTCCGCGTGCGCCTCGTTGCCGATCCGCGCCCGCTCGTCCACGCACGGCCCGAACTCCCGGTCCCCGTCGTACGTCAGGAGCACCTTCGCGCCCTGCGCCCGCAGCAGGTCCCGCAGTCGGTGCGCCACGTCGAGGGTGAACTCCGCCTCCGCGTAACCCCCGTTGGTCGCGGTCCCGGTGGTGTCGCACTCCTTGTGGCCGGTGCCGATGTCGACCTGGCGGTTGATCGCGGCGGTGTGCAGGTGGTTGCGCGGGTTGTGCCCGGGGTCGATGACCACGGTCCTGCCGGACAGCGGCCCGTCGGGCGCGGACGGCGGCTTCGCGTGCGAGGGGGACTTCGCCGGGGACTTCGACGGCGAAGGGGCGGCCTTCGTGGGCGCCGGTGACAGCGGGGCCGGTGCGACCGGGGTGGTGGCCGCACCGCCGCTCGGCCCGGCCTGGGCCTGCGCGGTGCCGCCTCCGTCGCCGCAGCCGGCCGAGCCCAGGCACAGCAGGGCAGCGGCGGCGGCGAGCCGGAGGGGGCGGCGCGGGGTGGGGGGAGGGCTCTCGTGGTGACGCACCCGGCGATGCTACCGGCCGGGTCTTGCCCTGTCCGGAGCGTCCGCGTACCGGCCGGGAACACCCCGTACAGGGGCCTTCGCGGTCAGCAGCCCGGTCCGGTGCGGCGCAGCACGCGCAGCGAGTCCGTGACGGAGATCTCCGTGAAGGCGCCCGATTCCAGCGCCCGCAGATACACCCGGTACGGGGCCTGACCGCCGTGGGCCGGGTCCGGGAACACGTCGTGGATCACCAGCAGCCCGCCCTCGGCGACATGCGGGGCCCAGCCCTCGTAGTCGCCGTTCGCGTGCTCGTCGGTGTGGCCGCCGTCGATGAAGACGAAGCCCAGCGCACCGCCCCAGACCGCCGCCACCTGCGGCGAGCGCCCCACGAGTGCCACCACGTGGTCCTCCAGGCCCGCCGCGTGCAGCGTCCTGCGGAAGGTCGGCAGGGTGTCCATCCGGCCGACCTCCGGGTCCACCACGGTCGGGTCGTGGTATTCCCAGCCGGGCTGCTGCTCCTCGCTGCCCCGGTGGTGGTCGACGGTGAGCGCGGTGACGCCGGCCGCCCGCGCCGCGTCGGCGATCAGGATCGTGGAGCGCCCGCAGTAGGTGCCGACCTCCAGCAGCGGCAGGCCGAGCGCGGCGGCCTCGGTGGCCGCCGCGTACAGCGCGAGCCCCTCGACCACCGGCATGAAGCCCTTGGCGGCCTGGAAGGCGGCGAGAATCTCCGGCTTGGGCTCGGCGGCCACGGTGTTCCTCCTGGTGGGACGGGTAGGGCGCCATCGTGCCGTACGCCCCCGCCGAAGGTACCGGCGGGGGCGTACGGAGGGGCGCCTGGCGTGGCTCGGGTCAGCAGCTCTGCCAGAGGCGGGTCATGACGCGGACGCCGAAGCGCAGGCCCTCCAGCGGGACACGCTCGTCCACGCCGTGGAACAGGCGGCCGTAGTCCAGATCGTGCGGGAGCTTGAGGCCCTTGAAGCCGAAGCAGCGGATGCCCAGGTGGGTGAAGGCCTTGGCGTCCGTGCCGCCCGGGTTGCAGTACGGCACCGGGTGGCCGTCCGGGTCCTCGGCGCGGACCGCCGCGCACATGGCGTCGACGAGCGGGCCGTCGAAGGCGGTCTCCATCGCGACGTCGTGGTTGACCCACTCCCGGCTGACCGAGGGCAGCAGCAGCCGGTCGATGGTGTCGATCAGCTCCTGCTCGTGGCCCGGCAGGAAGCGCCCGTCCACGCGGGCGGTGGCCTTCCCCGGGATCACGTTGGTCTGGTAGCCGGCGCTGAACATCGTCGGGTTCGCCGAGTTGCGCAGCACCACCTGCATGAAGTCGGCGACCGGGCCGAGCCGGGCGAGGCTGCCCTCGATGTCGTCCTCGTCGAACGCGACGCCGTAGAGCCGGGCGGCCTCTTCGAGCAGCGCGCGCACCGGCTCGATCAGGCGGACCGGGAAGGTCTCGCGGCCGATCCGGGTCAGCGACTCCGCGAGGTCGGTGACCGCGTTCTCGTCGTTGGGGGAGGAGCCGTGGCCGGCCCGGCCGGTGGCGGTCAGCTCCATCCAGGCCATGCCGCGCTGGGCGTTCTCGATCGGGTACAGCCGACGGGTGTCGTCGATCGCGAAGGAGAACCCGCCGCCCTCGCCGATCGCCTCGGTGACCCCGGCGAACAGCTCCGGGCGGTGCTCGACCAGCCAGTGCGCGCCGAACTTGCCGCCCGCCTCCTCGTCCGCGAGGAAGGCGAGGACCAGGTCGCGCGAGGGGGCCGTCCCGGTGCGTGCGAAGTGCCGGGCGGTGGCCAGCATCACCGCCACGGTGTCCTTCATGTCGATCGCGCCCCGGCCCCAGAGGTAGCCGTCGCGGATCTCGCCGGAGAAGGGCGGCACCTGCCACTCGGACGCGTCCGCCGGGACCACGTCCAGGTGGCCGTGGACCAGCAGGGCGCCGCGCCCGGGGTCGCGTCCGGCGATCCGGGCGATGACGCTGGCGCGGCCGGGCGCCGACTCGACCAGCTCGGAGCCGATGCCCACCTCGGCCAGGCGGGCCACGACCCACTCGGCGCTCGCGCGCTCGGTGCTCGTCGGGTTGGAGGTGTCGAACCTGATCAGCTCGGCGCAGAGGGTGACGACCTCGTCCTGGGCCTCCTCGGAGGCCGGGACGAGTGCGGTGCCGGGTGCGGTGCTCATGCTGCTCCCACAGGGGTGGTGGTGCGGGCGGCCGGGGCCGGGCCGTCCTGCTCGTCGGCGAGGACGGAGGTGCCGTAGGGCTTGATCCAGCCCAGCAGGCCCAGGGCGCTGTACAGGACGAAGGCGGTGGCCAGCGAGTTCAGGGCCGGGATGCCGCCGTCGTAGAACTTGCCGACGCAGAACGCGGCGATCCAGATCACGATCGACATCGGCACCCAGGTCGGCGAGTGCGCCGGCAGGGTCTGGGCCTCCCGGGTCTCGTCGAGCGGCTTGCGCATCCGCTTCACGACCCAGTACTCGGCCACGATGATGCCGCCGATCGGCGGGATGGCGACGCCGAGGATCGTCAGGAACTCGGTGAAGTGGCTCATGATGCCGACGGCCGACAGGACCGTGCCCGCGATGCCCAGGACGATGGTGACCGCGCCGCGGTGGACGCGCTTGTTGAAGACGACCTGGAAGAAGTTGACGACGCCCAGCGAGGAGCCGTACAGGTTCCAGTCGTTGATCTTCGCCGTGGACATCAGGACGACGAGCACACCGAAGGCGCCGGAGGTGGAGAGCACGATGTGCGAGACCTCGTTGCTCTTGACCAGGTGGCCCAGGAGCACACCGGTCAGGCCGACGATGTACTCGGAGAGGATCATCGACGAGGCGCTCTGCAGGAAGACGTGCGAGCCCTTGCGGTTGTAGCGGGTCATCTCCGGGGAGACGATCGCGCCGGTCATGTAGCCGCCCGCGATGGCGGTGGCGGCGACGGCCAGCGGAATGGTGTCGCCCGGCGGCGGGGAGTGGACCAGGTCGCTGAACGAGTGGTCGTTCAGGGTCCGGATCACGGAGAAGGCGACCATGGCGAAGAACAGCGGCGTGACGACCTTCGCGAAGTTCGCCATGTACTTGAAGCCGAAGATCACCAGTGCGGTGATCGCGATGCCCGCGAGCACGCACCACATCCAGGACGGGCCGCCGACCAGCGCCGAGACGCTGTCGCCGAAGATCTTGTTCTGGACGCCGAACCAGCCGACCAGGCTGACCGCGATCACGAAGCTGACCAGCGCCGAGCCGTTGCGCCCGAAGCCGACCCAGCGGGTCAGCATCGGCGTCGCCAGGCCCTCGCGCATCCCGGCCAGGCCGATCGCGAAGATCACCACCTCCAGGATCACCGCGCCCAGCGTGAACGCGAGGAACGCGTCGCCGAACGTCATCCCGACGCCGATGGTGGCGCCGAGCGTGAACTGCGAGATCGAACCGGACTGGGCCAGCCACTGGAGGAGCATCGACCAGAAGCCGAACCGCTTGTCGCGCGGGACGCGCGAGAGCGCGTAGTCGTCGCTGCCGATGCTCTTGGGCGCGGGCGCCACGGCACCGGACTGCGGGGCGGCTGCCATCAGGACTCCTGGGGTGTACGGCCGAAGGTCTGCAGGTGGGTCAGCGAGCCGTAGCGGCTGACGAGGTTGTCGAACTCCACCGCGTCGTGGAAGTCCAGCCGGCCGTCGCCGTACGCCTTGGCGACCTCGACGGCGTAGCGGGCGGCGGACGCGATGTCGCTCTCGTGACTCGCGCCCGTCCCGCAGCCCGGCACCGCCGCGGCCGAGGTGATGGCGAGGCCGATCACGGGGGCCGCCGTCGCGGTGGAGGGCTGGAGGATCGAATTGATGTGGTGTGCCCCATTACCGTACGGGGTGATGTCCTGGGTGGTCACCGGGTACGTGACCAACGGCTCACCGGTCACCACGGCCAGCAGCTCCCCCAGCTGCTCGTTCACGCGGAGCACCCAGCCCTCCTTGACGGTGGGCGACAGGGCGAGGCCCTTGTGGTTGATGATGCGGTTGCCCTTGGTGGTGTCGATGGAGAGCACGGCCTCCATCTCGCCGGTCACCTCGTGGCGGTTCATCGTGGCGATGTCCACCGGCGAGCCCATGAACGGCACCGGGTCGTGCGGCTCGGTCGGGGCATCCGGGCAGATGTGGGTGGCGATGATCACGTCCCCGGGCAGCACATCGCCCCGGCGGCGCATGTCGAGCAGCTTGGCGGCGGCGGCCAGCGCCGAGACGGCGCCGTCGGCGTCGGAGACCAGACCGGTCACCTCGGGCCGGGCGCCGATGCCGCCGAGCCGGCCGACGACGCCCAGGGTGCGGGCGTCGCCCCCGGCCGTACGGCCCCGGGAGCCGGGGATGCGGACCGATACGAAGTCCGTTGAGCCCCGCTCACCGGCGACCGTGGTGACCTGTGCGGACGAGCCCTCGGCCCCCGCCGCGGCGTCCAGGTACTCGACGACCGTCTTGCCATTGGCCTGGGGGTCGTCGAGCAGCTCGACGAGGTCCAGTACGTACTTCAACATGGGGGGCCTTTCTCGCGCATCCGTCACACCCGTCCGGAGTCCGTCAGGGAGCCGGGGCTCCGGACGGGGTGCTGAGAGCAGATTCGGGATCGGATAGCGTTGAGCGCAATGATTTCCCGTTATCTGCAATTCACGTCTGAATGGTGAGATGGCCATGGCGGAGTTCGAAGTCGACCGGCGCACCCCCGCCGGAGCCCTCCAGACCGTCGACCGCGCGCTGCTCGTGCTGCTCGCGTTCGAGCGGACCCGGCCCGACTGGGGGGTGACCGAGGTCGCGGCGGAGTTCGGCTGGGACACCTCCGTCGCCCAGCGGCTCCTCGCCACGCTCGCGGGGCGCGGCTTCCTGGTCTCCGACCCCGCCACCCGGCGCTACCGCATCGGCCCCGCCGTGCTGCGCCTCGGCCGGCTCTGGGAACGCTCGGGATCGCTGGAACTGCTGGCCGGACCGGTCCTGGAGGAGCTGCGCAGAGTCACCGGCGACACCGTGCTCTTCTGCCTGCCCGACAGCTTCCACATGCGGTGCGTGGCCGCCGAGGAGGGCGAGGCGGGCCCGCTGCGCTACTACCCGCTGGTCGGCGAGCTCTACCCGGCGCACGCCGGGGCGACCAGTAAGTCCTTCTACGCCTACCTGCCCGACGAGCAGCGCCACCGGCTCTTCCGGGGCCGCCCGATGGCCCGCTTCACCGACCGCACGGTCACCGACCCGGACGTGCTGGAGCAGCAGCTCCTCAAGGTCCGGGCCCAGGGGTACGCCTGGACCGTCGGCGAGTACGACACCGGCATCGCGACCCTCGCCGTACCCGTCTTCCTGGGCCGCGAACCGTACGGGAGCCTCAGCCTCGGCGGCGCCGAGGAACGCTTCGAGGGCGCCCCCGAGAACCGCCTCGACGCGCTCCGGCACGCCGCCGCGCTCCTGGAGAAGCGCCTCACCCACCCGCCGCAGCGCCCGAAGCCCAGGGCCCGCCGCACCCCGTCCGCCTGATCCGAAGCACCCCGAGAGGAACCCCGTGCACCTGCTCCTGCTCTCCAACTCCACCCAGTACGGCCGCGGCTACCTGGAACACGCCCTGGACACGGTCACCGGCTTCCTGCCCGCCGGTGCCCGCCTCGCCTTCGTGCCGTACGCGCTCGCCGACCACGACACGTACACCGCGCGCGTCCGCGGCGCACTGGAACCGGCCGGGATCACCGTGCGCGGCGTCCACGAGCACGCCGATCCGGCCGCCGCGCTGAAGGACGCGGACGCCGTGTTCATCGGCGGCGGCAACTCCTTCCGGCTGCTCGGTGCCCTCTGCCGGACCGGGCTGCGCGAGGCCGTCGTGGACGCCGTGCGCGCCGGGCTGCCGTACATGGGCGCCAGCGCCGGCACCAACATGGCGGCGCCCACCCTGCGCACCACCAACGACATGCCCATCGTGCAGCCGCCGTCCTTCGCGACCCTGGGCCTCGTGCCGTTCCAGATCAACCCGCACTACCTGGACCCGGACCCCGCCAGCACCCACAAGGGCGAGACCCGCGAGGAACGGCTCACCGAATTCCTGGAGGAGAACGACGTCCCGGTCCTCGGCCTGCGCGAGGGCTCCTGGCTCCGCGTCGAGAACGAGGCGGCCCACGTCGAGGGCGCCCGCCCCGCCCGCCTGTTCACGCGGGGCGCCGAGCCCCGGGAGCTGGCGGCCGGGACGGACGTGTCCCACCTGCTCAGGACGGAACCGCGGTTCGACGCTCCGGAGCGCTGACACCCCCCAGCACGAGGTCGGTGACCGCGGAGCCGCCCTGCGCCGGGCAGGCGCGCGGCGCGTGCCCGGAGGCCGACGCCGCCAGGACGAACGTGCCGGTCTCCGGGGCGGCCAGCGCCCAGCGGCCGAGTGCGTCCGTGGTGGTCAGCCCCGCCTGCCGGCCCCGCCGGTCGATCAGGGTCACATTGGCCCCGGCGACGGGAGCCCCGGCCGCGTCGAGGACCCGGCCGCGGAAGCCCTCCGGGCCCGGCAGGGGGAGCGGCTCGGCGTCCTCGGCGGCGCGCCGGGCCGCCTCGTCGCCCTCGCTGCTCGCCAGCAGGACCGGCGCGGTGGCCGTGCGCCGGGACGGCAGGAACGAGGCCAGGACGAGACCGGCGACCACGGCGCCCGTCGCGATCAGGAACGAGATCCGGAAGCCCTTCATCGTGGGCACCGCGACCGGGCCCATCCGGGTCGAGGTGTGGGCCAGGACCATGCCGATCACCGCGCTGGACACCGAGGTGCCGATGGAGCGCATCAGGGTGTTGAGCCCGTTCGCGGCGCCGGTCTCCGAGGCGTCGACGGCGCCGATGATCAGGGCGGGCAGCGAGGAGTAGGCGAGCCCGATGCCCGCGCCGAGGAGAACGGCGATGATCACGGTCTGCCAGGCGGCGCTCATCAGGCCGAGCCCGGCCCCGTAACCGATGGCGATGACCAGCATGCCGAGGATCAGCGAGACCTTCGGGCCCTTGCGGGCCGAGATCCGGGCGTACAGCGGGGCGACGAACATCATCGTCAGGCCCAGCGGGGCCACGCAGAGCCCGGCGACCACCATCGACTGGCCGAGGCCGTAACCGGTCGAGGCCGGCAGCTGGAGCAGCTGGGGCAGGACCAGCGAGACCGCGTAGAACGCGACGCCGACCATGATCGAGGTCAGGTTGGTGAGCAGTACCTCACGGCGGGCCGTCGTCCGCAGATCGACCAGCGGGGCGTCGCTGCGCAGCTCGAACAGGCCCCACAGCACCAGCACGACGAGCGAGGCGGCGATCAGCCCGAGAGTGGTGGGCGAACCCCAGCCCCAGTCGCTGCCCTTGGTGATCGGCAGCAGCAGGAGCACCAGACCGAGCGAGAGACCGAGCGCGCCGACGGTGTCGAACCGGCCGGGGGCGCGCAGCGTGGTCTCGGGCACCGCGAGCACGGTCAGCGCCATGGCCAGCACACCGAGCCCGGCCGCGCCGAAGAAGAGGGCGTGCCAGTCGGTGTGCTGGGCGACGAGCGCGGCGGCCGGCAGCGCGAGTCCGCCGCCCACCCCGATCGACGAACTCATCAGCGCCATCGCCGAACCGAGCTTCTCGCGCGGCAGCTCGTCGCGCATGATGCCGATGCCCAGCGGAATCGCGCCCATCGCGAAGCCCTGGAGGGCGCGGCCCACGATCATGACGACGAGGTCGTCGGTGAAGGCGCATATCAGCGAGCCGACGACCATCACGGCGAGGCTGGCCAGCAGCATCCCGCGCTTGCCGTACAGGTCTCCGAGCCGCCCCATGATCGGGGTGGCGACGGCTCCGGCGAGCAGGGTGGCGGTCATCACCCAGGTCGCGTTGGAGGGGGCGGTGTGCAGAAGGGCGGGCAGATCCTTGATGACGGGGACGAGCAGGGTCTGCATCACCGCGACGGTGATACCCGCGAAGGCGAGCACGGGGACGATCCCCCGGCCCGCCTTCGCGCGCGGATCAGGAAGCTCCGCGGTGGGCTGTTCGTGCGTCGTCTGTGGCATGCGTGCGGCCTCCGGGCGGCGGTGGGAAAGCGGGGTGTGCGAACGGGTGCGGCCGGTGCTGCGGGCAGCACCGACCGCCAAGTCTGTGCATGGTGAACCTTCATCGGCCACGGCGTATTCCGGGGCGCGGGGTGCGAATCCGGACCGGCCGCGCGCGGGGCGCGTGCGCAGGTGGGGTGACGGTGCGTCAGCTAACGGTCCGGTCCTACGCCGCTGGGCCGAGGGCGAGGGGACCTGAAACCGATGTACGGGGCAGATGGGGCCTGCGAGTATGACAGCCATGGCCGACGTCCCGATGCTCGCACCGCCCACCGACCGGAGCCCCGTCCGCACCTGGGCGGTGGTCATCGCCGCCTGCGTCGGGCAGTTCCTCGTCGTGCTCGACGTGTCCGTCGTCAATGTCGCGCTCCCGTCGATGCGGGCGGACCTCGGGCTGAGCTCCACCGGACTTCAATGGGTGCTCAACGCGTACTCGATCGCCTTCGCCGGGTTCATGCTCCTCGGCGGGCGCGCCGCCGACCTCTACGGCCGCAAGCGGATGTTCCTCGTCGGCCTCGGCCTGTTCACCGCCGCCTCCCTGGCCGGCGGACTCGCCCAGGAGGGCTGGCAGCTGCTCGCCGCCCGCGCCGCGCAGGGGCTCGGCGCCGCCGTCCTCGCCCCCGCCACCCTCACCCTGCTCACCGCCGCCGTCCCCGAGGGCCCCGCCCGCGCGCGGGCCATCGGCACCTGGATGGCGGTCGGGGCGGGCGGCGGCGCGGCCGGCGGACTCGTCGGCGGAGTGCTCACCGACGCGCTCTCCTGGCGCTGGGTGCTGCTGATCAACGTGCCCATCGGGGTGCTCGTGCTGACCGGCGCCGCCCTCCGGCTCGCCGAGGGCCGCACGGGCGGGCGCAGCCGCGTCGACCTGCTGGGCGCCGTCCTCGTCACGGCGGGCCTCGCCTCCACGGCGTACGGCATCGTGCAGACCGAGGCGGCGGGGTGGACCGCCGCCGCGACCCTGGTCCCGCTGCTCGGCGGACCGCTGCTGCTCGCCCTGTTCGCCCTCGTGGAGACGCGCACGGCCAAACCCCTGATGCCCTTGCGGGTGCTGGGGGCACGGGCGGTGGCGTCGGCGAACGTGGCGATGCTCGTGATCGGCTCGGCCACGTTCTCCATGTGGTACTTCATGACGGTGTACGCGCAGAACGTGCTGGACTACAGCGCGCTGGAGGCCGGGCTCGCCCTGATGCCGACCTCGCTGGCCGTGGTCGTCGGCTCCAAGAGCGCGCCCCGGCTGATGGCCCGCGTCGGGGCGAAGAACCTCGCGCTGATCGGCACCACTGTCACCGCCGCCGGCTTCGGCTGGCAGTCCACGATGACCGTGCACGGCTCCTACCTCACCGCGGTCTGCCTGCCCGGCGTGCTCATGATGGCCGGTGCCGGACTCGCCTCGACCCCGCTCGCCTCGCTGGCCACCTCGGGCGCCGCGCCGGGGGAGGCCGGGCTCGTCTCGGGGCTCGTCAACACCTCGCGCACCATGGGCGGTGCCCTCGGGCTCGCCGTACTCTCCACGGTCGCCGCCGCCCGCACCGACGGCGGGGCGGACCCGGCCGCCCTCACCGCCGGCTATGCCCTGGCCTTCCGCACGGCGGGCTGCGTCCTGCTCGGCGGCCTGCTCCTCATGCTGGTGTGGCTCCCGCGCCACCGGCCGGAACGTCTCGCGGCCTCACCCACGACGGTCAGCGGCGTCGCGGCGCCCGGGACCTCCGCCGTGGATTCGAAGGCCCCGGGCGCCGCTCCTTCTCCCGCTGACCATCGTGGGTGAGGCCGTCACTTCCGTGCGTACAGCGTCACCCGGCGCCCCCGCACCCGCTCGTCCCCGATCACGGTGAAGTAGCCCTTCAGTACGGCCGCCTTCACCTTCTCCCGCCGCCCGTTCTCCGGACGCGCCGCCCCCGGCGCGTCCGTGACCAGCAGTATCCGGCGCTGGGCGAGCATCGCGTCCCTTATCCGGTCCGGCGCCGCCTCCACCCCGTTCAGCGTCCCGGACGCGCGCGGGCCGCGGGCCAGCGCGATGTCCCGGAGCCCGGTGAACGCCTCGGGCGAGACCAGCCGCGCGTCGCGCCGGGCACCGGGCAGGAACACCACCGCGGTGCCCGGCTCCTTCATCCGGCGCACGTCCGCCGTCATGGCCAGCACGTCGTCCACCCGGCTCGACGGCGACCGCTTGGCCAGTGACTGCGGCAGCAACGCCGCCACCGCGCAGGCCAGCAGCACGGGCACCAGCAGCCGCGAGGCCGCCGGGAACCGGGGCGCCACCGCCCGTACGGCCGCTCCCAGCAGTGCGCCGATGAGCAGCGCCAGGCCGAGCAGGCTGAAGAGGATGTAGCGGTCCAGGAAGAGCGGCTTGGACAGCGAGGCGGCGGCCAGACCGAGCTGGGGGACCGCCAGCAGCGGCAGCCCCACCGACGCCGTCGAAAGCCGGCGCCCGCCCGGCCGGTCCACCAGCGCCCCGAGGCCGCCGACCGCCAGCAGCACCGCCGGGCCGATCATCATGTGCCAGGTCAACGGCGGTATCCAGGAGACCTGCTTGGACTGGCCCGAGGTGAACAGGATCAGCGGCAGCGCCCCCGCCACGGCCGCACCCGAGGCAGCCGTCCAGCGCGCCCACATCCGGCGCCCGGCGCCGCTCCAGACCAGCGTCGCCGCGTGCGCGGGCAGGATCAGCAGCGAGAACCAGTTCAGCAGCGCGCAGACCAGCACCGTCCCCGCGTACGCCGCCCAGCGCCCCCACCGGCCGTGCCCGCCGAGCAGCGTCACGAGCAGCAGCGTCGACACCCCGGCGCCCGCCGCGACCAGCGCGTAGGGACGGCCCTCCTGGAAGTAGAACTGCACCGCCGGCAGCAGACAGAGGGCCATCCCGCCGCCCAGGCCCGCCCATCGTCCCGCCAGTCGCTCGCCGATGACCGTCACACAGCCCGCCGCCACCGCCATGGCCAGGACGGAGGGCAGCCGCAGGGTCGTCGTGCTCGGCCCGAACCAGTCGAACAGGCCGTGCATCAGCAGGTAGTAGAGCCCGTGGACCGCGTCGACGTTGGCCAGCATGGCCCGTATGTCGGCGGCGGACCGCAGCGCCACCTGCCAGGTCGCCGCCTCGTCCCGCCACAGGCTGCGCTGCCGCGAGAGCCCCCAGAGCCCGAGGCCCAGGGTCCAGAGCGCGGGTATGAGCCAGAGCGGGAGGCGCCGGGGCGCGGTTATTCGAGACGGCATGCCGGGTGTGCCCTCGGGTCGGGACGGAGCACGGACGCGGTCAGAGCCAGCCCTGCTGCCGGGCCGCGCGGACCGCCTCCATGCGGTTGCGGGTGCCCGTCTTGCCGATCGCCGACGAAAGGTAATTGCGGACCGTTGATTCTGACAGATGCAGCTTCGCCGCGATGTCGGCGACCGTCGCCCCGTCCGCCGACGCGACCAGCGCGTCCCGCTCCCGCGCGGTGAGCGGACTGGGCCCCGAGCTGAGCGCCGCGGCGGCCAGCGCCGGATCGACCACCGTCTCCCCGGCGAGCACCCGGCGGACCGCCTCGGCCAGGTCCTCGACCGGGCCGTCCTTCACCAGGAAGCCCGCCGCCCCCGCCTCCATCGCCCGGCGCAGATAGCCGGGCCGGCCGAAGGTGGTGAGGATCAGCACCCGGCAGTCCGGGACCTCCTCGCGCAGGTCGGCCGCCGCGTCCAGACCACTGCGCCCCGGCAGCTCGATGTCCAGCAGCGCCACATCCGGCCGGGACGCCAGCGCCGCCGCCACGATCTCGTCGCCCGCGCCGACCTGGGCCACCACCTCGATGTCCGGCTCCAGCCCGAGCAGCAGGGCGAGCGCGCCGCGCATCATCCCCTGGTCCTCGGCGAGCAGGACGCGGACGGACTTGGCCGGGGGGTGCTCCTGAGGCATCTCGTTCACCGGCCCAGGGTAGGCGAGCAGGCCGGATCGCCCCCCGCTCCGGGCGTCGGCGTCGCGTCGGCGTCGCCGTCCTCCGCGCCGCCCGCGTCCACCGGCAGTTCGGCGGTCACCACGAACCCGCCGTCCGGGCCGGGGCCCGCCACCAGGGAGCCGCCCGCCGCCGCGAGCCGCTCGGTGAGCCCCTTCAGACCGGTGCCGCCGATGCCCGGGGTGGGCGCGGGGCCCTCGGGCCTGCCCCGGCCGTCGTCGGTCACCGTGAGCCGGACCTTCTCGCCGGTCCCGGTGACCTCGAACACGCAGCGCGTCGCCGTGGAGTGCCGCACCACGTTGGTGACCGCCTCCCGCACCACCCAGCCCAGCAGCGCCTCGGTCTGCGGGGAGAGCGGCGGCCCGGAGCGCCGGACGACCGGTTCGACCCCGGCGGCGGTCAGCGCGGACCTGGCCCGGTCCAGCTCGGTCGCGAGGCTGCCCTCGCGGTATCCGGTGACCGCCTCGCGGATCTCGGTGAGCGCCTGGCGCCCGACGGACTCGATGTCGGCGACCTGGGACAGTGCCGCGTCCACGTCGCGCGGGGCGAGCCGGCGCGCGGCCTCGGACTTCACCACGATGACCGAGAGCGTGTGGCCCAGCAGGTCGTGCAGATCGCGCGAGAACCGCAGTCGCTCCTGCTCGACGGCGGCCCGGGCCAGCTCCTGCCGGGTGGCGCGCAGCTCCGTCACGGTCTCCGCCAGCCGGAGGATCGCCGAGGTCACGGCCCCGGAGATGAACGTCCCGTATCCCAGCGTCCACGGCGGCGAGGCGCTGTCGTCCCGCCAGACCGCGACCGCGCACGCGGCGACCGCGAGCCCGAGCAGCCCGACCGCGAGCAGCCGGTGGCGCAGGACCGTGCCGGCGGCCAGCGAGAGCAGCGGGAAGAACAGCAGCCAGCTGCCCCCGTAACCGATGGCCAGGGCGAAGGTGACCGCGGCCAGCGCGCCCAGCAGGACGTAGGTCACCGGGCTCTCGCGCTTCTCCTTGGTGAAGCCGCGGAACACCACGGAGATGTAGAGCGAGTTGAAGGCCAGCAGGCCGGCTCCGGCGATCCACGGAGTGGGGGTCTCGCCCTGGAAGAGGTTGGAGAAGGCGCCCAGGCCCATCAGCAGCCAGGGCAGCAGGGCGTAGGGCGACGGCGGTCCGGGCCTGCGGTTCTCCCGCCGCAGCCTGCGGCGCTCCCTGAACGACGGTCGTGCGTTCCGCGGCATGTTCGCTCCTGTCACACGGTCCTGGCGGACCGACGGTACGAGATCACCGCGTACGTGCCGAACAGCAGGAGCCACGCGGCGAGTACGCCCAGCGTCGTCGCGCTCGGCGCGTGCCCGTCGGTCGTCGCCCAGCCAAGGTCCGCGAACCGGTTGGCCGGGGTGAACCGGCCGACCGAGCGCAGCCACTCGGGCAGCATCTCCAGCGGGAACCACAGCCCGCCGACGACGCCGAAGCCCATCAGGCAGGCGACGTTGACGACGCCGGTGCCCTGCGGGGTCAGCCGGTAGCCGTTGCCCAGGCCGAGCAGGGTGAAGGGCAGCGCGCCCAGCCACAGCAGCAGCACCAGCACCGCCCACTGCCAGGCCGCCATCCGCACCCCGTTGATCAGGCCCCCGGCCAGCAGCACGGTGAGGATCACCGGCAGCACGGTCACCGATCCGCTGACCGCCCGGCCCACCACCGCGTGCGACGGGGAGAGCGGAGTGACCCTCAACTGCTGGAGCCAGCCGAGGGACTTGTCGGAGGCGACACCCGTACCGATCGACATCGCGGAGCCGAGCGCCCCGTACGCCGCCATGCCGACCATGGACGCGGTCTTCCAGCCGTCGGCGCTGTCGTCACCGATGTTGGTGAAGATCAGGTACATCAGCACCGGCATGCCCGTGCCGAAGATCAGAAATCCGGCGTCACGCAGGGTCCGGCGCATTTCGAGCAGGATGTACGGGAACATCAGACGGTCTCCTTCTCGGTCCTGGGCGCGGTCCGCGCGTGAGCGGCGTCCCCGGCCGCGGGGGTGTCTTCCGGTGCGGGCTCCCCGGGGGCGGTGAGCGCCAGGAAGGCGGTCTCCAGCGTGGCGCGGGAGACCTGGAGGCCCCGGACCAGCCCGAGGCGGGCCAGCTCCACGACCGTCGCGTCCGAGTCGTCGGTGCGCAGCAGGGCGCGGTCGCCGGTCACCTCGACGGCGACGACACCGGGCAGCCGGTCCAGGCCCTCGGTGGAGCGGCCCGCGAGGTCGAAGGCGACCTGGCTGTGCCCGGCCGCGTCCTTGATCGCCTCACCGCTTCCGTCCGCGACGACCCGGCCCCGGTCGATGACGACGATCCGGTCCGCGTTCTCGTCGGCCTCCTCCAGATAGTGCGTGGAGAAGAGCACGGTGTTGCCGCGCCGGGCGTAGGCCCGCATCGACTCCCAGAACGCGCGCCGCCCCTCCACGTCCAGGGCGGCGGTCGGCTCGTCCAGCACGATCAGCTCGGGATTGCCGGCCAGCGCGACGGCGAACCGCACCCGCTGGATCTGGCCGCCCGAGAGCTTGTCGATGCGCCGCCCCGCGTACTCCGTGACGCCCGCCAGGGCCAGCGCCTCGGCGACCGGCAGCGGACGCGGATAGGTGGAGGCGACGAAGGAGACCAGCTCGCGCACGGTCACCCTGGGTATCGGCCGACCCTCCTGGAGCATGGCGCCGACGAGACCCGCCCGCACCGCCCGGCCGGGGGAGCGGCCCAGGACCCGCACGGTCCCCTCGTCCGGCTCGTTCAGCCCCAGCAGCAGTGAGATGGCGGTGGACTTCCCCGCTCCGTTGCGGCCCAGCAGGGCCACGGTCTCGCCGCGCCCGATCCGTACGTCCACCCCGTCGACGGCCCGCACGCTCCGCCCGGCACGTCCGAACGTCTTCACCGCCCCGGCGAAGACCACCGCGGCCTCGTCGTCCCTTGTCTGCGTCATGCCTACGACGTTACGCAGCGTGAGCGTGCGGCGGCAGAGGTGTATGTACTGGGTCCGCCATGACATTTGTCATCGCGGACGCGGAGGCTCCGGATCCGGCTCCACGCGCGGTCCGAGTCCCGGCGTCGGTCCGCGTCCCGAAGTCGGTCCGCGTCCTGGTCCGGTCCCGGTCGCTTCCGATGGCGGACAGAGCGGCGCCCCTGCCGCCCGGAACGGTCTCCCGGGCGGCAGGGGCGCCGCTTCCCCTCCTCGGCCGACGGCGGTCAGGCCGCCGCCGCGCCGCTCTCCTCGGCGGGGCGGCGATGACGGCCGGCCGGCGTTGCCGCCGTGTCGTCCGTCGCCACACCCCCTCGGTGCTTTCCGGAGCCGCCGGCGTCGCCCCGCTGCGCGTCCGCCGCGGGCGGGAACGTCTGGGTCGTGTCGGTGCGGGCTTCAGACATGTGGGAAGTCACCCCGTTGTGATCGCTTACGTGTGTGCCGACCGGAGCTTCACGCCGCCGCAGGCCCGGGAAGGCCACGGTCGGTGACCAGGACGCACGGTGCGTGAGACCGGCCCCAGCTTAGTCAGGGGTCGTATGCCCCACGAGAGGCGCCTGCCCCAGAGGAACCGGTGTACACACTGGAGGATTCATCGATGGCGCGGAAGGTTGCCTACCACTTACGTCGCCCCCAGAATCCGTCTCCTCCGGCATCTCCAGCAGGGCCACCGCGCACGCCGTGTCCCCGTCCGCGTAAGGGAGCTTGAGCACCCCGTCCCGCGACCAGACCCCGCTGCCCGCCAGCCAGCCCCCGGGCGCCGCGAGCTGGTGCAGCCGACGGCCCGACGGACGCCACAGGCCGATCCAGCTGCCCGCCGCCCCGTCGATCCGGAGGGCCACCGCACAGCTCTCCGGCATCAGCATCTGCCCTGGCTGCACGGCGAACGGCTCCACCGAGCAGTCCGGCAGCCGAAGGCACTCCGGGAACCGCACGGGCAGACAGCTGCCGAGGACCCCCCAGCCGAGCCGGTCGTGGCCCGGGGCGTCCGAGCGGATCAGCAGCAGCCCGCTGTCCGGGTCCGCGAGCAGCAGCCGGTCGTCGCTCTCCGGCGCGATCTGGAGCAGTGGGGTCATCTCGGCGCCCCGCCCCAGGTCCACCGCGACCGTCTTCACCGGACCGCCCCCGGCAGGCTCCCGGTCCAGGGCCAGCATCCGCCCGGTCCGGTCCAGCCAGACGCCGCCGGAGCAGCGCCCCGGCAGGTCCGCGAGGTGCTCGGGTCCGTCCGCCCCGCCACCCGCCACCCGCCACAGCTCCGTGGAGTACGCGCCGACCGCCAGGGCGTACGCGCTCACCCCGTCCGGCGACGGCGGCAGCAGGGCGAGCGCGTCCCGCTCGACCGCCCCGAGCAGCAGTTCGCCGGTGCCGGGGCCGGTCGGATAGAGCAGCGAGAAGGTGTGCCGCTCGGCGACCCGGCGCCGGATCAGCACCCGGCCGTCGGCGAGCGGCACCACCTGCGCCTCGGCCTCCTCCGGCTGATCGGTGGGCAGCGGCACGGCGTAGGGCTCGGGCCCGTCGAGCGTCCAGCGCTCGGCGTACCAGGCGGTGTCGGAGCCGGGCACCGGGGCGGCGGTGAGCCGGGCGCCGTACGCGCCGTCGGCGGTGAGCGTGAAGGCGGGCAGAACCGTTTCGGCGGGGGAGCCCGCCTCCGGCCCGGCGGCCGGTGCGCCGGCCTCCGACGCCGGGGCGCCTTCTGCCGGGGCGCTCCCCGTGGGCACACCCTCCGCAGGACCGGTCTCCGCAGGGCCGGTCTCCGTGACGGCCTCCGCGCGCCCGCCCGGATCGGGCTCCGGTTCCGGCTCCGCCGACCCGCCGTCACCCGTCATGGCCCCGTCCTCGATGGCACAGGCAGTCATCGACTCATCACCTCCGGCAACCGAAGCTAGTTTTCGCACTTCCAGCCGAACAACACGACCTCCCCCACTTCACACATAAGGGTGGTGATGGCCGGATTTCGCTGTACGTACGCGGGTGCGTGTGCTGTACGGGGCCGAGCCGCGGGCGGCCCGTTCCCGGGGCTTCCCGGGGCGCGGCGGCCAGGTAGCCTTTCCTCCGTGCCCCGTCTGTCTGAAGTCATCTCCGAGCTCGACGCCCTCTGGCCGCCCGAGCGGGCCGAAGGATGGGACGCGGTCGGCACCGTCTGCGGTGATCCGGACGCCGAGGTCCACCGGGTGCTCTTCGCCGTCGACCCCGTCCAAGCGGTCGCCGACGAGGCGCGGGAGCTGGGCGCGCACCTGATCGTGACCCACCACCCGCTCTACCTGCGCGGTACGACGACGGTCGCGGCGGACACCTTCAAGGGCCGCGTAGTGCACACGCTGATCCGCGAGGGCATCGCGCTGCACGTGGCGCACACCAACGCCGACACCGCCGACCCCGGGGTCTCCGACGCCCTGGCCGCCGCCCTCGACCTGCGCGTCGAGCGCCCCCTTGTCCCGGACGCGACGGACCCGGCCGGACGCCGGGGGCTCGGCCGGATCTGCGTGCTCGACCACCCCGAGACCCTGGCCGCGTTCGCCGCCCGTGCCGCCGCCCGGCTGCCCGCCACCGCGCAGGGCATCCGCCTCGCCGGCGACCCGGAGGCGCTGGTGCGCACCGTCGCGGTGAGCGGCGGCTCCGGCGACAGTCTCTTCGACGCGGTGCGCGGCGCCGGTGCGGACGCCTTCCTCACCGCCGACCTGCGCCACCACCCGGCCTCCGAGGCCACCCAGCACTCGCCGCTCGGCCTGGTCGATGCCGCACACTGGGCCACCGAGTGGCCGTGGTGCGAGCAGGCCGCCACACAGCTCGAAGCGATTTCCGACCGCCTCGGATGGGACCTGAGGGTCCACGTCTCGAAGCAGGTCACCGACCCCTGGACCGCCCACCACTCTTCTGGAGCCCCCAACTGAACGCCGCGCCCGCCGACCAGATCCGACTTCTCGACGTCCAGGCGCTCGACCAGCGCCTCTCCCAGCTCGCGCACCGCCGCACGTCCCTGCCCGAGCACGCCGAGATCGAGTCGCTGACGGCCGACCTCGCCCAGCTCCGCGACCTGCTCGTCGCCTCGACCACCGAGGAGAGCGACATCGCCCGCGAGCAGACCAAGGCCGAGCAGGACGTCGACCAGGTCCGCCAGCGCGCCGCCCGCGACCAGCAGCGCCTGGACTCCGGCGCGGTCACCTCGCCGAAGGACCTGGAGAGCCTGCAGCGCGAGATCACCTCGCTCGCCAAGCGCCAGGGCGACCTGGAGGACGTCGTCCTGGAGGTCATGGAGCGCCGCGAGTCCGCGCAGGAGCGCGTCACCGAGCTGACCGACCGGGTCGCCGCCGTGCAGGCCAAGGTGGACGACGCCACCGCCCGCCGCGACGCCGCCACCCAGGAGCTCGACGCGGAGGCCGCCACCGTCACCAAGGAGCGCGAGGTCGTCGCCGGTTCGGTCCCCGCCGACCTGCTGAAGCTGTACGACAAGCTCCGCACCCAGCAGGGCGGGGTGGGCGCCGCCCGCCTCTACCAGCGCCGCTGCGAGGGCTGCCGCCTGGAGCTCAACATCACCGAGATCAACGACGTGAAGGCCGCGTCCCCCGACACGGTGCTGCGCTGCGAGAACTGCCGCCGCATCCTGGTCCGCACCGCCGACTCGGGCCTGTAGTGAGCCTGCCGCGCCGGTTCGTGATCGAGGCCGACGGCGGCTCCCGGGGCAACCCGGGCCCCGCCGGCTACGGCGCGGTCGTCATCGACCCGGACACCGGCGAGACGCTGGCCGAGACCGCCGAGTACATCGGCGTCGCGACCAACAACGTCGCCGAGTACAAGGGCCTCGTCGCGGGCCTCCGCGCGGTGGGCGCGCTGATCGCGGACGGCCCGGTCGGCACCGGGGTCCGGGTGCGCGTCCGGATGGACTCCAAGCTCGTCGTGGAGCAGATGTCCGGCCGCTGGAAGATCAAGCACCCGGACATGAAGCCGCTCGCGGCCGAGGCGGCGGCGGTCCTGCCCGGCGCGGACGTCAGCTACGAGTGGATCCCGCGCGAGCGGAACAAGCACGCCGACCGGCTGGCCAACGAGGCGATGGACGCGGGCCGGCGCGGCGACCGATGGGAGCCCTCGGCCTCCACGGCCGCCCTGGACACCCCGCGCGCCCCGGTGGCACCCGACCCCGTGACCCCGCAGGTGGGCTGGGGTTCGGCGCCCGACCTGGGCGCGCCCGCCACGCTCGTCCTGCTGCGGCACGGCGAGACGGCCCTCACCCCGCAGAAGCGGTTCTCCGGGAGCGGCGGCACCGACCCCGCGCTCTCTCCGGCCGGTCTGGACCAGGCCGAGCGCGCGGCCTCGGCGTTCGCGGCGCGCGGCACCGTGCAGGAGATCGTCAGCTCACCGCTGCGCCGCTGCCGCGAGACGGCCGGTGCGGTCGCGGCCCGGCTCGGCCTGGAGGTCCGTGTCGAGAACGGGCTGCGCGAGACGGACTTCGGGGCCTGGGAAGGGCTCACGTTCGGCGAGGTCCGGGAGCGGTACGGAGACGACCTGGACGCCTGGCTCGCCTCCCCGGACGCGGCCCCCACGGGCGGCGGCGAGAGCTTCACCGAGGTCGCCGAGCGCGTGGCGGCCGCCCGGGACGGTCTCGTCACGCGTCACGCGGGCCGCACGCTCCTCGTCGTCACGCACGTCACCCCGATCAAGACCCTGGTCCGGCTCGCCCTGGGAGCGCCCCCGGAGGCGCTGTTCCGGATGGAGCTGTCGGCGGCGTCCGTCTCGTCCGTCGCGTACTACGCCGACGGCAACGCCTCCGTACGCCTGCTGAACGACACGTCCCACCTGCGATAAAGGCATCGGGACGGCACTCGGCCCCACCGGCGGGGGGAAGGCCGGTGGGGCCGAGGCGGTTCCGGCCGGTCGGGGGATTACCTGCCGGAACCCGGGTCACCCGGCATGCGGGCTACGTCCCCTACAAGGCTCGTGCCCCGAATGCCGGGGAGCATGCACGGCGATGTGCGACGGGTTTCCCCGCCGCCCCGCTCACCCCCTCAGCGCCGCCGCCCCGGCGGCCAGCCGCTCCACGAGCGCCCAGTCCCGGGCCGCGACCGCGTCCGCCGGGACCATCCAGCTCCCGCCCACGCAGCCGACGTTGGGCAGCGCCAGGTACGAGGGCGCGGAGGCGGCCGAGATGCCGCCCGTCGGGCAGAACCGGGCCTGGGGGAGCGGCGCGGAGAGGGCCTTCAGGTAGGCCGTGCCGCCCGCCGCCTCGGCCGGGAAGAACTTCATCTCGGTGACCCCGCGCTCCAGCAGCGCCACCACCTCGGAGGTGGTCGAGACGCCCGGCAGGAACGGCAGCCCGGACCCCTTCATCGCGTCCAGCAGCGTGTCCGTCCAGCCGGGGCTGACCAGGAACCGGGCCCCCGCCGCCACGGTGTCCGCCACGTTCCGCGCCGAGATCACCGTGCCCGCCCCGACGACGGCGTCCGGGACCTCCGCGGCGATGGCCCGGATCGCGTCCGGGGCGGCGGCGGTGCGCAGGGTCACCTCGATCGCCGGAAGCCCGCCCGCGACCAGGGCGCGGGCGAGCGGCACCGCGTCGGCCGCGTCCTCCAGGACGACGACGGGCACGACGGGGGCGAGGTCCAGCACGGAGGAGGTCATGCGCCCATCCTGCCCGGTATGCGGCGCAGTACGCAACGAGCGTTGCGGAGGGTGCAACGTACCGTCAGTGGATCTCCGTCACGACCACATCGAGCTGCCACGGCCGCCCCGCCCGCGCGGGCGCCTCGGCCTCGACGGTGTACCCGAGGTCCCGCAGGACGGTCACCAGCTCGGCGGGACCGGCCGGGCGGGCACCGGCGAGCAGCAGGTCCCGCACCATGCGGCCCTTGGTGGCCTTGTTGAAGTGGCTGACCACGGACCGCTTCTCCACCCCGTCCACCATCTGCGCGTGCAGCACCCGCACGCTCGCCGTCCGCTCCGCGACCCCGACCTTCGGCTTCCACGCCGCCGTGTACGCGGACGAGCGCAGGTCCAGCACCAGCCCGTCGCCCGCCGCCTCCGGCATCACCTCCGCCATCGGCGTACGCCAGAACGCCCCGAGAGCGCCGAGCCCGGGCAGCTTCACGCCCATCGAGCAGCGGTACGGCGGAATCCGGTCGCCCACCCGCACCGCGCCCCACAGCCCGGAGAACACCAGCAGCGACTTCCCGGCGAGGCGGCGGGCGGCGGTGTCGAGCGAGTCGAGACCGAGCGCGTCGTACAGGACACCCGTGTACAGCTCCCCGGCCGGACGCGTCCCCGCCGTCCGCAGCTCCGCGTTCTTCGCGATCTCGCCCCGCAGCCCCTCGCTGAGCCCCAGCACCTCCCGCGCCTTCTCCTCGTCGGCCACGCACAGCTCCACGAGGGCGTCCAGCACCTCGGCGCGCGCCCCGGCGAGACCGGGCAGCGACAGGGACTCGGGCTTCAGCGGTGCCCCGCGCCCCGAGGCGGCCTTTCCTTCGGAGGGCGGCAACAGCACGAGCACGGCGGTTCTCCTTCGTACGTACGGGGAAGAGGCGCGGCGGTGTGCGGACCGCACGGACGCCCCAGGTCAGCGTACGGGGACGCGGCGGCGGTTCGTACGGGGCGCAGGGCCCACCGCACGGGCACAAAGCCCTCCGTTCGGAATGCCGCGTTCCGTGCCCCGCCCTACGCTCGGGACCATGCCCCGCCGCCATCTGCACATGACCGGCGCAGCCGAGACCCCGCTGCGGGCGGCCCTGCGCGGCCTGCGCACCGAGCTGTCGCTCCCCGAGGACTTCCCGCCCGAGGTGCTCGCCGAGGCGGCGGACGCCGCGCGCGGTCCGGAGCTCGCCGGGCACGCGGACGCGACGGACCTCCCCTTCCTCACCATCGACCCGCCCACCTCCACGGACCTCGACCAGGCGATGCACCTGGAACGCCGCGCCCACGGCTACCGCGTGCACTACGCCATCGCGGACGTGGCCGCGTTCGTGCGCCCCGGCGGCGCGCTCGACGCGGAGGCCCACCGCCGGGTGACGACGCTCTACTTCCCGGACGGCCGGGTGCCGCTCCACCCGGAGGTCCTGTCCGAGGACGCCGCCAGCCTGCTGCCCGGCCGGGTCCGCCCCGCGGTCCTGTGGGAGATCGACCTCGACCCGGAGGGCGCGGCGGTCGCGACCCGGGTGCGCAGGGCCCTCGTCCGCAGCCGCGCGAAGCTCGACTACGCGGGCGTGCAGCGGCAGATCGACGCGGGCACCGCCGAGGAACCGCTCGCCCTGCTCCGGGACATCGGCACCCTCCGCGAGGAGCAGGAGGTGGCCCGGGGCGGCATCTCGCTCCACGTGCCCGAGCAGGAGATCACCGAGCACGACGGCAGGTACGGCCTGGAATACCGCGCCCCGCTCCCCGCCGACGGCTGGAACGCCCAGCTCTCCCTGCTCACCGGCATGGCGGCGGCCCGCCTCATGGCGGAGAGCGGCACCGGCATCCTGCGCACGCTGCCGGTCGCCCCGGACGGCGCGGTGGCCCGGCTGCGCCGCAGCGCCGCGGCCCTGCACATCGACTGGCCGCACCACGTCCCGTACGCCCAGCTGGTCCGCTCGCTCGACCCGGTCCGCGCCGACCACGCGGCGTTCCTCCAGGACTGCACGACGCTGCTGCGCGGCGCGGGCTACACCGTCTTCGACGGCGGCGACCTGCCGGTGCCCGCCGTGCACGCGGCGGTCGCCGGCCTGTACACGCACTGCACGGCGCCGCTGCGCCGCCTCGTCGACCGTTACGCCTCCGAGCTGTGCGTCGCCGCCTGCGAGGACCGCGACCCGCCCGAATGGGTCCTGGCCGCCCTGCCCGCCCTGCCCAAGGAGATGGCGGAGGGCACGCGGCGCGGCAACACGGTGGAGCGGGAGTCCGTGGATCTGGTCGAGGCGGCGCTGCTCAAGGACCGGGTGGGCGAGGTCTTCGACGGTTACGTGGTGGACGTGAAGGAGAACGAACCGGCCACCGGGACCGTCCACATCGACGCCCCGGCGGTCGTCGCCCGCGTCGAGGGCACCGCGCCCCTCCCGCTGGGCGAGCGGCTGCGGGTCCGCCTCGCCCAGGCCGCCCCGGGCACGGCGAAGGCCCTGTTCGTTCCGGCCTGACGGCGTCTCGTACGATCGCGAGTTCGGCCCCCGCGCCCCGCGCCCGTACGACGGAAGGACCGGCGTGACCGACCGCGCCCGCCAGCACCAGATCCTGGCCGCCGCCCGCATGCTCCTGGAGCAGGAGGGCCCGGAGGCGCTGACGATGCGCCGGCTCGCGGGCCTGCTCGGCATCACGGCCCCGTCCCTCTACAAGCACTTCCCGGACAAGTCCTCGGTGGTGGACGCGCTGGCCGACGCGATGCTGACGGAGACCGCCGAGGCCCTGGAGGCGGCGGAGACGGCCGCCCCGGGCTCCTTCCCGGCCCTGGCCACGGCCTACCGCGCCCACGCCCTGGCCCACCCCCACCTCTACCGCCTCACCACGTCCCGGGCCCACCCGCACGACCTGGAAGACCGCGCGGCCGCCCCCCTCTTCCGCGCCCTGGCCCCGGACGCCCACCTGGCCCGCGCGGCCTGGGCCTTCGCCCACGGCATGGTCATGATGGAACTGAACGGCCGCTTCCCCACCCCCGACGCCGTCACCACGGCCTGGACGGCGGGCATCACCGCGCTGGCATCGAGCCGCCTCTGACCGTGGAGGGTCCTCCTGTGCCACGATCGGGAGAAAGACTCCCATCTCACGGACGGCTGGTTCCGCGATGGCCCACTCTGGCGAGCGACCGAGGAAGGGGCGTGACATGTCTGCCATGCCGCACGAACCGCTTTCGCAGGCGGACGTCCTGCTTGAGGGCTTCCTGGCGCTGGATACGCCGGAGGGCTTCCGGGCGGAGCTGATCGAGGGGGAGATCGTCGTGACACCGCCGCCGGACGGGGATCATGAGGACTACATCAGTGTGATCTTGAAGCAGGTCGTCAGGCACGCGACGACCGATATGGACTTCTCCGGGAACAAGGGCCTGAAACTGAGAAGCGGCGGACGCTGCCCGAAGAACCACGCCATCCCGGACGGCACGTTCGCCCCCACGGCACTCCGGCTCTACCGGGGCGCGGACCCGTGGATGCCGTGCGAGGGGGTGGCGCTGGTCGTGGAGGTCACCTCGTCCAAGCCGGCCGCCGACCGGGAGGCCAAGCGGCACTGCTATGCGAGGGGCCCGATCCCGCTGTACCTGTTGGTGGACCGGGAGGAGTCCTCGGTGACGCTGTTCCGCGACCCGGAGGGTGACGACTACCGCCAGCACTGCACCGTGCCCTTCGGGAAGCCGATCCGCCTGCCGTCCCCCTTCGACCTGGAACTGAAGACGGAGGACTTCCTCTGAGCCACCCCTCCCGGCCGGGTAGCATGGGCGGCACGGCAGACGAGCCGGGCGGACGGCCGCGTGGGGATCTCCGGATCCTCCCGAGGAACGTCCGGGCTCCACAGGGCAGGGTGATGGCTAACGGCCACCCGGGGTGACCCGCGGGACAGTGCCACAGAAAGCAGACCGCCCGGGACCTCGGTCCCGGGTAAGGGTGAAACGGTGGTGTAAGAGACCACCAGCGTCTGAGGTGACTCAGGCGGCTAGGTAAACCCCACCCGGAGCAAGGTCAAGAGGGAGCACCCCGGTGCTCCTGCGCGAACGTTCGAGGGCGGCCCGCCCGAGTTCGCGGGTAGACCGCACGAGGCCGGCAGCAATGCCGGTCCTAGATGGATGGCCGTCTCCCCGGCCGCCGCGAGGCGACCGGGCGACAGAACCCGGCGTACAGCCCGACTCGTCTGCCCCACCTTCCTTCCGGGCCGCCGTGGCCCCCGACGCGCGGGCCCCCGCCGGTGCGCGCACCGGCGGGGGCCCGCAGCGGTTCAGGGCGTTCAGCAGGCGCCCTGGTCCTTCCAGACGCCCCAGTCGCCGGTGCTGCCGGGGGTCTCGTTCTGGGTCCACCACTGGGCCTTGTACTTGCGGCCGTTGTAGGAGACCACGTTGCCCGCGTTGTAGACCGTGCCGGCCACGTACGCCGGGACCGAGCCGCAGCCCCCGGCGGGCGGGTCCGTGGGGTCGGTGGTGGGCGGGGTGGTCGGGTCGGTGGTCGGCGGGGTCGTGGGGCCGGTGGTGGTGCCGCCGATCGCGGTGTTGATCTGGTTCAGCAGGGTGGTCTTGTCGTCCAGGCCGAGGAGCGAGTACATCATCGCCCCGGCCAGGCCGCGCTGCTTGGCGTAGTCGGCCCTGGCCTGGATGGACTTCTGGTCCAGACCCGTGAAGAACTCGCCGTCCTTGTAGAAGTAGGACGCCTTCGCCTCGTCGTCCCAGTACGTCGTCGCCGGGTTGTCGACGATGCCGCCGAGCTCCTTGTAGTGCGCGATGCCGGCCTGCTGGCTCAGCGGGCGCGGGGAGGAGCCGCCGGTCGCGGACTGGGTCAGGCCGTGGGTGGTCCCCGCCGGGACGCCCTTCCAGCCGCGGTAGTAGAGCTCGTAGCCCAGGGTCAGCTTGTTCGCGGGGAAGCCGCCGGCGATGCCGTAGGCCGGCTTGCCGTCGAGCCAGGAGTCGACCGCGTTGTCGATCGAGTACTTCTCGGTGCCGGGCGCGACCGGGTCGGACGGGTCGTTGCCGCCCGAGTACAGCGGGGACTGGTGGTACGTCGGCCCGTCGCCGTCCCAGGCGCCGTGCATGTCGTACGTCATCAGGTTCGCGTAGTCGAGGTACTGGCCGATCTTGTCGGTCTCGATGTTCGCGATCTTGTCCTGGCCTGCCCCGAAGGCGGCGGTCAGCAGGTACTTCTTGCCGCCGTTGGCGGCACCGTACGCGTCGAGCTGCTTACGGAACTCGGCGAGCAGCAGCGTGAAGTTCTGCTTGTCCTCGGGGGCGTAGTGGTTGCCCAGGTGGCCGCCCGCGGAGGCCGGGTACTCCCAGTCGATGTCGATGCCGTCGAAGATGCCGGCCGCCGAACCGGCGCCGCCGAAGCCGCCCTCGACGGGCAGGTTGCCCTTGATGTACTGGTCGATGCAGGAGGAGACCAGCTTCTTGCGGCTCGCGTCCGTCTTCGCGGCGTCGCTGAAGTACTTGGAGTAGGTCCAGCCGCCCAGCGAGATGTTGATCTTCAGGTGGGGGTACTTCGCCTTCAGCTCCTTGAACTGGTTGAAGACGCCCACGATCGGCTGGTCCCACTTGTCGGCCACGCCGTCGACGCTGTCCGCCGCGCCGAAGGACTTCTGGTAGTCGGCGTACGAATCGCCCGCACCGTCGCCCGCGTTGGGGTTGTTGTCGTCGCCCGCCGCCTTGTTGGCCTCGAAGCACGTGAGGTTCGTCGGGTGGATGTTGCCGAACGAGTAGTTGATGATGTCCAGCTTGCCGGCGATGCCCCGGGTGTCGAGCTGCTTCGGGTAGAAGGCGTTGCCGTACACGCTCCACTGGTCGTAGTACGCGATGCGCACGTTGCCCGACGAAGCGGAAGCCGGAGTATCGGCCGCCTGCGCCGAGCCGATGCCGACGGTCGCGGCGAGACCGCCGGTGGCGAGGGCCGTGCTCAGGAGCGCGGCGATCAGAGTTCTACGGGGGTGCACGTGCGGCCTCCAGCGGGGGAGCGGGTGGTGCTGTGGATGGGCTGGAGCAGTGATAACCGGCCCGTGACCTGCACGTCAACGATTCCAACGAGATTAGGACTAGACCAATGTGATGGTGGGTGAGGCGTTCGGCGCGCGCCTTCGCACGACGGTGCGGCCGGGCGCCGTCGGTGACCAGCGGCTTAAGGATCACTTAAAAGTGACGCCGCGAGTGGTTCGGTGACGAACCACTCGACGCCGAGAAGTGGAGTGCGCGGACGGGGCCGGCGCGCGACTTGACCCTCCCCTTGCGTCAGGCTCGATGCTCGGTCGCGAGGAAAGGGCGGGCGGATGAGTTATTCCGTGGGGCAGGTGGCGGCGTTCGCCGGAGTGACGGTGCGCACGCTGCACCACTACGACAGGTCGGGGCTGCTCTCGCCCAGCGGGCGCAGCCGGGCCGGCTACCGGTTGTACGACGAGGCGGACCTGGTCCGGCTCCAGCAGATCCTCTTCTACCGCGAACTGGGCTTCCCGCTGGACGGGATCGCCGAGATCTTCAAGGATCCGCAGGCCAACGCGCTGGACCAGCTGCGGGCCCGGCAGGATCAGCTGGAGGCGGAGATCGTCCGGCTGCGGCGGCTCTCCGAGGTGGCCCGGCAGGCGATCGAGGTACAGCGGACCGGGGTCCCGCTGACCCCTCAGGAGCGCTTCGAGGTGTTCGGCGAGATCACCGCCGACCTGAGCTACGCCACCGAGGCGGCGCTCAAGTGGGCGGACTCGCCGGGGCAGCGGGAGTCGATGGCCCGGGCCGCCGCGCACAGCAAGGAGGACTGGCGGCAGCTCATGGGCGAGGCCACGGCCTGGCGCGCCGAGCTGCTGGCGGCCTTCGACGACGGCGAGCCGAGCGACGGCGAACGGGCCATGGACCTCGCCGAGGAGCACCGGTTGCACATCTCCCGCTGGTTCACCGCCTGCCCGCCCGGTATGCACCGGCGCATCGCGGACGACTTCGCCGCCGATCCGCGCGCCTTCGCCCTGGTCGTCCCGCCGACCCGGCAGCGCCCCGGCCTGGCCGCGTACCTGTGCAAGGCCATTCACGCCAACGCCACCCGCCGCACGGACCGCGGCGACGACCGGTGAGCCGGGCGGACCGACGGGCCCGGCGGGGCCCACGAGCCTGAGGAGAACCGATGAGAATACTGATCGCCGCCGCCGGATCGCGCGGTGACGTCGCCCCCTGCGCGGGCCTGGGCGCCGCACTCCGCGCGGCCGGCCACGAGGTCGCCCTCGCCACGACGGCCGCCTTCGAACCCCTCGTCCGTGCCGCCGGGCTGGACTTCCGCACCCTCCCCGGCAACCCGGCGAAGAGCGGCGGCGGGAGCGGGGGTAAGCGGGAGCTCATGCGGGCCGCCTCCGCCTTCATCACGGACCTGGGCCAGGGGTTCGCCGACGCGATGACCGACGGCGCGGACCTGCTGCTGCTCTCGGCCACGACCGCCCCGCTGGGCTGGCACCTCACCGAGGCCACGGGCACCCCGGCCATCGGCGTCTACCTCCAGCCCACCGCACCGACCGGCGACTTCCCGCCCGTCGTCACGGGCACCCGCTCACTGGGCCGCCCCGGCAACCGCCTGGCCGGGCGCCTCGCCCTCCGGATGACCGACCGCCTGTACGCCCCGGCGGTGTCCGCGCTCCGCGAACGGCTCGGGCTGCCCCCGGCCACACCCTCCGAGGTGCGCCGCCGCCGGGAGCGCGCCGACTGGCCCGTGCTGCACGGATTCAGCTCCGCCCTGGTGCCCCGGCCCGCCGACTGGCGCCCCGGCCTCCAGGTCGTCGGCACCTGGTGGCCGCACCACGACCCGGACGGGCAACTGCCCCCGCACCTCGCGGACTTCGTGGACGCCGGCGCCCCACCCGTCCTCATCGGCTTCGGCAGCATGGCGGCCGGCGAGGGGGAACGGCTCAGCGAACTCGCCGTACGGGCCCTGCGCCGCGCCAGGCTGCGCGGCATCCTCCAGTCCGGCAGTGCCGGGCTCGCCGCCGAGGGCGACGACGTGCTCACCATCGGGGACGTACCGCACGCCCGGCTGTTCCCGCACCTGGCCGCCGTGGTCCACCACGCCGGGGCCGGTACCTCGGCCGCCGCGCTGCGGGCCGGGGTCCCCGCGGTGACCGTGCCCGTGACCGCCGACCAGCCGTTCTGGGCCGGCCGCCTCGCCGCCATCGGCGCCGCCGACGAGCCGGTTCCCTTCCGCGCCCTCACCGCCGGCCGCCTCGCCGACGCCCTCGACCGCGTCGTCCGGCAGCGGGCCTTCCGGGAGGCGGCCGCCGAGGGCGCGGAGCGGATGGCCGCGGAGGACGGGGCGGCGCAGACGGTGGAGGCGGTGCGGCGGATCAGCGGTGCGTCAGTACGTTGACCACGCGGCCGTTCGGGTCGCGGACGAAGAACCGGCGGACCCCCCACTCCTCGTCGTGCGGGCCGTACACGATGTCGGCCCCCTCGCGAACGAGCGCGGCGTGCACCGCGTCCACGTCGGCCACCTCCACACTGAGGTCCGGGTTGACCGGGCCGGTCTCGTCCTTGGTCATGAAGCTGATCTGGGCGGCCGGCTGGGTGGGCGAGGCGAGGGTCATGATCCAGCCATGGTTCATGACCTCCTCGAAGCCGAGCAGGCCGTAGAACGCGGTCGTGGCCCGTAGGGCGGAGGCGTCCGTACCGGCCTCACTGCCTCCACCTACCGGGATGTTGGGGACCACACGGTGCACGGACATGAGTCACTCCTGTCACGTTGATGACGGTCGGTCACCCGACTCACCTTAGGGCCCGGCTCCAGGGAGGCTCGAGAGGCGGATGAGAGGGTGGCTGGAAACTGTCGGTCGGGCCGGGGCAAACTGGCCCGGTCCCAGCCGGGCCGGGGACAACCCGGCCCATCGAACCGCAGCCTTCCGGGGGCGCCCCATGGTCCAGTTCTCCTCACGCGTGGCCGGGGAGGAGCTCGGGCGGATGGCCCACCGCCCGGACGCCCGGGACCTCTTCCCGACCGGAGTGGCCCGGCTGGGCGACACCCGGTTCTGCGTGCCCGCGCACTGGCCGCGCGACCACCGCTTCTTCGCCCCGGTCGCCGGCCACCAGGACCCGCTGCTGATCGCGGAAACGATGCGGCAGGCCACCATGCTGGTCTGCCACGCCGAGCTCGGGGTGCCGCTCGGCGACGCGTTCGTGATGTGGGAGCTGCGCTACACCACCGCCGCCGGACACCTCGTGCCGGCCGACGAGCCCTGGGACGTCCTGGTCGAGGTGCGTTGCTCCGACGTCCGCCGCCGGGGCAGCGGTCTCGGTTCGATGCGCGTCGACTTCGTGCTCCGCCGGGACGGGGCGGTGCTCGCCGTCTGCGGCTCGCGGATCAGCTGCACCTCGGCCGCCGCCTACCAACGCCTGCGCGGCCACCGGTCCACCGCCGCCCCGGTGCCCCCGCCCCCGGCGCTCGCGCCGGGCACCGTCGGCCGGACCGCCGAGCGGGACGTCGTCCTCGGACCGCCCGTCGCCCCCGGCCGCTGGCCGCTGCGGCTGGACACCGGGCACCCGACGCTTTTCGGCCGCCCCAACGACCACGTCCCCGGCATCCTCCTCCTGGAGGCGGCCCGGCAGGCGGCCCACGCCACCGTGCCCGGCTTCCTCCCGGTCACCCTGCGCTCCGACTTCCTCCGGTACGTGGAGCTGGACCGGCCCTGCCGGATCGAGGCGACGACCACGCCGGAGGGGGTGCTGGTGCGGGCGGTGCAGGACGGGGAACCGGTCTTCACCTGCACGCTCGGCGGCCCGGCCTGAAGGGGGGATCAGGCCGGGTCCGGCAGCCGGGTGCCCGTCCCGCTCACCCGCACCCGCGCGTCGCCCGCCCCCAGCGTCACCGTGAGCGTGCCGGGACGGCCCATGTCCTCGCCCTGGTGCAGGGTCAGCACGACGGCCTCCGGTACGAGGGCCAGCTCCCGCAGATACGCCCCGAAGGCGGCCGCCGCCGCACCCGTCGCCGGGTCCTCCACCACCCCGCCGACCGGGAAGGGGTCGCGGACGTGGAACACCGCGTCGGACGCCCGCCACACCAGCTGCACGGTCGTCAGGTCCAGCCGGTGCATCAGCGCTTCCAGGCGCGCGAAGTCGTAGTCCAGCGCGGCCAGCCGCTCCCGGGTGGCCGCCGCGAGCACGAGGTGGCGGGCCCCGGCGTACGCGATCCGGGGCGGCAGGGCGGGATCGAGGTCGGCGGCCGGCCAGTCCAGCGCCGCCAGCGCCTCCGTCAGGTCGCCCGCGGCCACGTCCTCGACATGCGGTTCCACGCTGGTCAGCGTCGCCCGCAGCTCGCCGCCCTCGCGGGCCACGGTGACCGGCACCGTACCGGCGGGGGTCGCGAACTCCATCTCGCCCGGCCCGTCCCGCTCGGCGAGCGCGAGGGCGGCGGCGACCGTCGCGTGCCCGCAGAACGGCACCTCGGCCTTCGGGCTGAAGTAACGGACCGCGTAACCGCGCACACCGGGCTCCGACGCCTCGGTCCGCCCGGTCAGGAACGCGGTCTCGCTGTAGCCGAGGTCCGCCGCGACGGCCAGCATGGCCGCCCCGTCGAGACCGGAGGCGTCGAGCACGACCCCGGCGGGGTTGCCGCCCTCGGGGTCGGCCGAGAAGGCGGTGTAGCGCAGGATGCCGGTCGCGGCGAGATCACTCATGTGCGCCTCAACCCCGCGTCCGGCGACGGCATTCCCGGCCGGACGACCGCCGGACGGACCCGGCCCGGAAACGAGCGCCGACCCGCCGAGCCGGCCCGCCCCGGCGCGCCCGCGCGCCCCCTCAGCCCCGTCCCACGTACGGCATCGTCGTCGCCATCACCGTCGCGAACTGCACGTTCGCCTCCAGGGGCAGCTCCGCCATGTGCAGCACCGTCCGGGCCACGTCGTCGGCCGCCATCACCGGCTCCACGGCCAGCTCGCCGTTGGCCTGGAGGGTGCCCGTCCGCATCCGTTCCGTCATGTCCGTCGCGGCGTTCCCGATGTCGATCTGGCCGCAGGCGATGCGGTACGGACGCCCGTCCAGCGACAGCGACTTCGTCAGGCCGGTGATCGCGTGCTTGGTCGCGGTGTACGCCACCGAGTGCGGGCGCGGCGTGTGCGCGGAAATGGAACCGTTGTTGATGATCCGTCCGCCCCGCGGGTCCTGCTCCTTCATCCGCCGGTACGCCGCCTGCGCGCACAGGAACGCCCCCGTCAGGTTGACGTCGACCACCCCGCGCCAGTCCTCGTACGCCAGCTCCTCGACGGGCCCGCCGGGGCCGAACGTCCCCGCGTTGTTGAAGAGCAGATCGAGGCGGCCGGCCCACTCCCGTACGCAGGAGAACAGCGCCTCCACGTCCTCCGGGCGGGTCACATCGGCCGGGACCGTGATCATCCGGGCCCCGGGGCCGGCCAGCGAGGCGGTCCTTGCCAGGGGTTCGGGGCGCCGGCCCGCGAGCGCCACCGACCAGCCCGCACCGGCCAGCGCGAGCGCCACCGCGCGGCCGATGCCGGAGCCGGCGCCCGTGACGACAGCCACCTTCGACGGGGAGTCCTCCGAGGAATTCAACAGACTGTTGCTCATGCTGCCGCAGCGTACGCGCAGCCCCGGCGGGGTGATTCGGGGCGGGGCCCCGGCGATTCCCGCGCCCGTACGGCGCCGGACGATGATCATGGTTTCGCCGCGAACGCGGAGTTTGCCCCTGGGGGCACCATCCTGCCGCACTCCTCATCCGGACGACGCCCGCGCGACGCGAACACGTCAGCCCCCGGATGCGCCGGGCCGCTGGACTTCCCCCACACCACCAGTCAGGGGAGGGACAGATGACGCACTCATCGCCACAGCAGGAGCTGCGCGACGCCGCCCGGCACACCGACCGCCGCCGCTTCCTCACGGTCACCGGCGCCGCCGCCGCGCTCGCCTTCTCGGTCGGCCTGCCCGCCGCCGGGACCGCGAGCGCCCGCGAGATGGAGGCCCGGAGCATCGGCGAGGACCCGTTCACGCTCGGCGTCGCGTCCGGCGACCCGCTGCCCGGCTCCGTGCTGCTCTGGACCCGGCTCGCCCCCCGCCCGTTCGAACCCGGCAGCGGCCTCCCGGACGCCCGCGTCGAGGTCGGCTGGGAGCTGGCGTACGACGAGCGGTTCCACCGCGTCGCCCGGCGCGGCACCACGTACGCCCACCCGGAGTTCAACCACAGCGTCCACGTCGAGGTGCAGGGCCTCGCCCCGGACCGCGTCCTCTACTACCGCTTCCGCGCCGGACAGTGGACCAGCCCCGTCGGCCGCACCCGTACGGCACCGGCGCCCGGCGCCCGCAAGCGCGAACTGGCCCTGGCCGCCGTCTCCTGCCAGGCGTACCACGACGGCTACTTCACCGCGTACCAGCACCTCGCCCAGGAGGACGTGGACGTCGTCTTCCACCTCGGCGACTACCTCTACGAGTACGCCGTCACGGCGACCGGCGGCGCCCGCAACTACACCGACCGCACCCTGCCCGCGCTGTTCAACCGGGAGACGGCGACGCTGGAGGACTACCGGCTGCGGTACGCCCTCTACAAGTCCGACCCGGACCTGCGCGCCGCGCACGCCGCGCACCCCTTCGTCGTCACCTGGGACGACCACGAGACCGAGAACAACTACGCGGGCGACATCCCCGAGAACAGCGTGCCGCCGGAGGAGTTCCTGATCCGCCGGGCCGCCGCCTACCGCGCGTACTGGGAGAACCAGCCGCTGCGCACGCCCCAGCGCCCGAACGGCCCCGACATGCGGCTCTACCGCCGCCTGAGCTTCGGCCGGCTCGCCCAGTTCGACGTGCTCGACACCCGGCAGTACCGCAGCGACCAGGCGTACGGCGACGGCTGGCAGACGCCCGGACCGGAGTCCGAGGACCCGAAGCGCACCCTGACCGGCGCCACCCAGGAGCGCTGGCTCATCGACGGCTGGCGCCACTCGCACGCCACCTGGAACGTCGTGCCGCAGCAGGTCACCTTCGCCCAGCGGCGCGACGTGCCCACCGACGCGTTCAAGCTGTCCATGGACTCCTGGGACGGCTACCCGGCCTCCCGCGACCGCATCCTGGAGGGTGCCGAGCGCGTCGGCGTGGACAACCTCATGGTCCTCACCGGCGATGTGCACGTCAGCTACGGCTTCGACATCAAGCGGGACTTCGACGACCCGGCGTCGCGCACGATCGGCACCGAGATCGTCACCACGTCCATCACCAGCGGGAAGGACGGCTCCGAGAAGCCGTCCAACTACAACAACCTGATGGCGGCCAACCCGCACCTGAAGTTCTACAACGGCCGCCGCGGCTACGCCGTCGTCACCCTCCAGGAACGGGCGGCGCGCGCCGACTTCCGTACGGTCCCGGCCGTCACCACCCCGGGCGCCCCCGTCACCACCGCCGGCTCCTACGTCACCGAGGCGGGCGACCCCGGCCTCAAGCCGGCCTAGTCCACGGGATAGCGGACGCCGATGCGGTCACGGACCGCGTCGAGCGTCCGCATCACCGCGAGCGAACCCTCCAGCGGCACCAGCGGGGACTCCGTCTCACCGGCCAGGACCGCCCGCATCACCTCGGCCGCCTCGTACTGCATCCCCGAGAGCCCCCTCGGACCCGTGCCCGAGGTGATCTCCTCGGGCTCGGCGCCCGCCCGGTGCAGCACGAAGCCCTCCGGGTGGAAGAAGCTGTGCGGGATGTCGATCCGCCCGGCCGTCCCGATCACCGTCGCGGCCGTCGGGTGGTGCCCGACGATCGAGCAGGACAGCAGCGCGTTGGCCCCCGAGTCCCAGCCCAGCAGCATCCCCGTGTTCAGGTCCACGCCCTCCGGCGACAGCAGGGCGTCCGCCTGCACCCGATCGGGCTCGCCCAGCAGCAGCTGTGCGAAGGACACCGGATAGACGCCCAGGTCCAGCAGCGCCCCGCCGCCCAGCCGGGGATCGCGCAGCCGGTGGTCCGGGCCCAGGTCCGCCGCGAAGCCGAAGTCGGCCTGCACGGTCCGGATCTCCCCGATCGCCCCGTCCCGCACCAGCTCGGTGAGGCGCCGGATCACGGGGTTGCAGTAGGTCCACATCGCTTCCATCAGGAAGACCCCGCGGTCCCGGGCCAGCTTCACCAGCTCCCGCGCCTCGCGCTCGTTCAGCGTGAACGCCTTCTCGCACAGCACGTGCTTCCCGGCCCCCAGTGCGAGCGCGGCGGCCTCCCGGTGCGCGGAGTGCGGCGTGGCCACGTACACCACGTCGACCTCGTCGTCCGCGACCAGACCGGCCCAGTCGCCGTACGCCCTCGGTATCCCGAACCGCTCCGCGAACGCCCGCGCCGAGGCGTCCGAGCGGGACGCCACGGCCACCACCTCCGCACCGGGCATGGCCCGCAGATCGGCGGTGAACGTCGCCGCGATCCCCCCGGTCGCCAGCACGCCCCAACGGACAGTCCTGCTCATGCACGCTCCCAAAAAAGGTGTCGACCATCCCCGCCGAGCTGAGAGCATAGAGCCGGATTCAACAACTATGGAGACGAGAATGCCGGAGAGCGGCCTCAGCGGGGCCCAGCACATACGCACCACCGACACCGCCCCGCAAGGGACTCCTCCAACCGGCAGAGCCACCACCACCGCCGCCCGGCGCACCGGCCTCCTCGTCACCCTCGTCCTCGGCGGCCTCACGGCGCTCCCGCCGCTGTCGATGGACATGTACCTCCCGGCGCTCCCCGCCGTCACGGACGCGCTGCACGCACCCGCCGCCACCGTCCAGCTCACCCTGACCGCCTGCCTCACCGGCATGGCACTCGGCCAGGTCGTCGTCGGACCGATGAGCGACCGCTGGGGCAGGCGCCGCCCGCTGCTCCTCGGCATGGCCGTCTACGTACTGGCCACCGCGCTCTGCATCTTCGCCCCCTCCGCCGGGCTCCTCATCGCGTTCCGTCTGATCCAGGGGCTCGCGGGCGCGGCCGGCATCGTCATCTCCCGGGCCGTGGTCCGCGACATGTACGACGGCGTCGCGATGGCCCGGTTCTTCTCCACGCTGATGCTGATCTCCGGCGTCGCCCCCGTCATCGCCCCGGTCATCGGCGGCCAGGTCCTGCGCCTCACCGACTGGCGCGGCATCTTCGGCGTGCTGACCGGCGTCGGCCTGCTGCTGACCTTCGTCGTCTGGAAGTGGCTCGGCGAGACCCTGCCGCCCGCCGAGCGCCACACCGGCGGCATCGGGGACGCGCTGCGCACCATGCGCGGCCTGCTCGCAGACCGCGTCTTCACCGGCTACATGATCGCGGGCAGCCTCGCCTTCGCCGCCCTCTTCGCGTACGTCAGCGCCTCGCCGTTCGTCGTCCAGGAGATCTACGGCGCCTCACCGCAGACCTTCAGCCTGCTCTTCGGCATCAACTCCATCGGGCTGATCGCGGTCGGCCAGATCAACGGCAAGCTGCTCGTCGGCCGGGTCAGCCTGGACAAGGCCCTCACCTTCGGGCTCGTCGTCATCGTGGCCGCGGCGACCGCGCTGCTCCTGATGACCTCAGGGGCCTTCGGCGACGTCGGACTCGTGCCGGTGGCCGCCGGGCTCTTCGTGCTGATGTCGGCGATGGGCCTCGCGATGCCCAACACCAACGCCCAGGCGCTGATGCGCACCAAGCACGCCGCCGGATCGGCCTCCGCGCTGCTCGGCACCTCGCAGTTCCTGATCGGCGCCGTCGCCTCCCCGCTCGTCGGGATCGCCGGCGAGGAGACCGCGGTCCCGATGGCCGTCGTCCAGCTGGTCTGCGCGGTCGGCGCGCTCGTCTGCTTCCTCGGCCTGTGCCGCCCCCAGGGGGTGTCTCCCCGGCCATGACCGGGTCCGCGGCGTGACCGGCCCTGACCGGGCAGACACCCCCTGGCACCGTCCCTCGGCGATCTGACGGGCGCCCCGCCCCGCCTACAATTCACCGGTGATCGCCACCCTCCCCACCGCGGACGCCCTGCGCGCGGCCCTCGCCGGACTCCTGGACGGGCTGCCGCCCAAGCAGGCCGGCCAGGCCGTCGACCGGCTCATCGCCCACTACCGGGGCACGATCCCCACCGACGCCCCGGTGCTCCGCGACCGCTCGGACGTGGTCGCGTACGCGGCGTACCGGATGCCCGCCACCTTCGAGGCGGTACGGTCCGCTCTCGACGCGCTCCGTGACGCCGCCCCCGACTGGGCGCCCGCCACGCACACCGACATCGGCGGCGGCACCGGCGCGGCGAGCTGGGCCGTCGCGGGGGAGTGGGAGGGCCACCGCACGACGGTCCTGGACTGGGCCGAACCCGCGCTCGCCCTCGGCCGCGAACTGGCCGCCGCCTCCGGAGTCCCCGCCCTGCGCACCGCCGACTGGCGGCGGGCCCGCATCGGCGAGGACCTCGACCTCGCCCCGGCGGATCTGGTCACGATCTCCTACGTGCTCAACGAGCTCACCGCCCCCGCCCGCACCGCGCTCATCGACGCCGCCGCCCGGGCCGGACAGGCCGTCGTGGTCGTCGAGGCCGGCACCCCCGGCGGCTACGCCCGCGTCATCGAGGCCCGCGACCGGCTGACCGCCGCCGGGTTCACCGTCGCCGCGCCCTGCCCGCACAGCGGGGCCTGCCCCATCGAGCCGGGCACCGACTGGTGCCACTTCTCGGCCCGGGTCAGCCGCTCCTCGCTGCACCGGCAGGTCAAGGGCGGCTCACTGGCGTACGAGGACGAGAAGTTCAGCTACGTCGTCGCCACCCGGTTCACGCCCCTGCCCGTGGCCGCCCGGGTCGTCCGCAGGCCCCAGATCCGCAAGGGACAGGTGCTCCTGGACCTCTGCACCCGCGAAGAGGGCCTGCGCCGGGACACGGTCACCAAGCGGCACGGCGCCCTGTACCGCGCCGCCCGGGACACCGACTGGGGCGACGCCTGGCCGCCCCCGGAGGACACCCCCTAGAGCCGCAGCTCCTGCGTGCAGCACTTCACGCTGCCGCCGCCCTTGAGCAGCTCGCTCAGGTCCATCGGCACCGGCTCGAAGCCGCGCGCCCGGAGCGGGTCGAACAGCCCCGTCGCGGCCTGCGGCAGCAGTACGTGGAGCCCGTCGCTCACCGCGTTCAGACCGAGCGCCGCCGCGTCCGCGTCCCCGGCGATCAGCGCGTCCGGGAAGAGCCGCGCCAGGACCGCCCGGCTGCCCGGCGAGAAGGCGGGCGGGTAGTACATGACCTCGTCGGCCGCCTCGTCCAGCACGCACAGGGCCGTGTCCAGGTGGTAGTAGCGCGGGTCCACCAGGTCGAGGCCGATCACGGGGCGCCCGAAGAACTCCTGCGCCTCCGCGTGCGAGAGCGGCGACGACCGGAAACCCCGGCCCGCCAGCACGAAGGAGGCGGTCACCGCGAAGTCGCCCTCGCCCTCGTTGACGTGGTCCGGCTCGTGGACCTCGGTGAAGCCGTGGCCGAGGAACCACTCCCGGTGGGCGGCCGCCTCCTCGAACCGTTCCTGGTACGCGAAGCGGGCGCCCAGCACCCGGCCGTCGATCACCGTGGCCCCGTTCGCCGCGAAGACCATGTCCGGCAGGTCCGGCCGCGGCTCCAGCAGGTCGACGGTGTGGCCGAGGGCGCGGTAACGGTCGCGCAGGTCCTCCCACTGGGTCTGCGCCAGCGGCAGGTCGACCGGCTTGGTGGGGTCCATCCACGGATTGATGGAATACGTCACCTGGAAGTGGGCAGGGGCACACATCAGATAGTGCCGGGGCGTGGCTGCACGAGTCATGGAGGCTCCCCACGGATCGTCGCGGCGGCTGGTGGCCGCCGCGGCCGGTGCGTCGCACGGGTGTGTGCGTGCACTCATGGTGCGCCGTCCGGGCCTCCGGCGCTGTGGTCCGAACGGGTGGTTCGCGCGGACGCGGCCCCCGGAGCGCGTCGATGCCGGTCACCGCGTGTGCCTTTTCATGACAAAGCGTGCGTTATCGCCCCCCGTGCGGCATCGGCCCTCCCACCCCGCTTCCGGACTCTGGCCACCTGAGGCGCAGGATGGTGGGACCATGGGCAGGGGCAACGCAAAGGCAAGGGGATAGATGGGCGCCGATTTCGGCCGTAATCGCGGCTCAGAGAGCAAGATTTCCCAGTGGCTGCGGCGACGACCCAAACCGCAGCAGCGCGAGGTCGACGACACCGCACGGGAGGCCATGCTCCTCGCTGTCGCCGAGGCCGGAATGCCGATCGCACCCGCCGCACACCCGGTCGGCTACCGATGTTCGTGCGAACGCATCGGCTGTCCGACCCCGGCCCGCCACCCGCTCTCCTTCGCCTGGCAGACGCAGTCCACCACCGACCGCGCCCAGATCGAGCGCTGGGCCCGCAGCCAGCCGCAGGCCAACTTCATCACCGCGACCGGCATGATCCACGACGTCCTCGACGTCCCGCTGGCGGCCGGTGAGCAGGCCCTGGAACGGCTTCTGTCCGCCGGGGTCGAGGTGGGCCCCGTGGCCCGCTCCGGCGACGACCGGATGCTGTTCTTCACCGCGACGCGCGGCACCCCGGAGGACGAGGACGAGTGGTGGCCGTGCGAGCTGGACTGCCATCCCGAGACGATGGACGAGCACCCCGGTCTGCGCTGGCACTGCCGCGGCAGCTACGTCCTGCTGCCCCCGGCCCAGCTCCCCGGTGAGCTGGACGTCGCCTGGCTGCGCGGCCCCGAGCACCCGCTGCCCGACCCGCTGACCCTCCTGGAGACCCTGACGGACGCCTGCGCGCGGTTCGTCGGCTCCGCGGGCCAGAGCGAGGTCGACCACGAATCGGTGGCCTGGCCGCTGCGCCGGTAGCCGGGGCCCGGGGGTGTCACGTACGGCCCTTACGAGCCCTGCGCCGAGGTCAGCCCGGGCAGTCGGCTGAGCACGGTCACCCGGCCCGTGCCGACGCCCTTCTTCGGTACGTACACCAGCTGGCTGGAGACCCGCTCCTTGGTCAGCGTGCTCTTCACCTCACCGGTGAGCAGCGCCTCCACATCCGGATCGACCGCCGGGCGCAGCCCCCGCGCGGCGGTCTGCCGCTCGAAGTGCCGGCTGCTGAAGAAGACCAGCGCCCCGCCGTCCTCGGTGACCAGCCCCAGCGGGGCGTACGCACCGGCGTCCAGCGGCTGGTCGGCGTACTGGTACGAGAAGCCGGCCCGCCGGGTGGTGAGCCGGGCCTCCCGCCACGCCGAGGTGGCCGCCCCCGGCGCGAACACGTCCGGGGCGCCCTTCTGGAGGTACTGCGTGTAGCGCGTGCCCAGGTCGCGCGGGGCCACGGCCAGGCCCGGTCCGTCCGCCGCGACCGGTGCGGCGTCCCGCGCGAGCGCCGGCAGCCGGTTCTCGGCGACGACCGACAGATAGGCGGCCTTCCAGCCCGCGTCGGGGCCGGTCTTCGTGAACGCCAGCAGCCAGCGGCTGTTCCGCCCGCTCCCGTCCGTATCGCGGTTGGCGTCCGTGTCGGCGAGGAACCAGCGCGGCCAGCCCGCCTTCGCGGGGATGACGAACCGGGCGTCGGTCAGCTTCAGCGGCTGGTGCCGGGAGTTGCCGGTGGGCGCTATCCGGTGCCGGGCCTTCAGCCCCGCCTGGTTGACGGCGCCGAGCGGGCCCGTCACCACGTCCGCGTCCAGCGCCGGATCGTACGCCTTGTCGGCGGCGTTGTACGCCGCGGTGAACTCCTTCAGCGTCCGGGCGGCCTCAGTCCGCGTCGCCGCCGGGACGACTTCCCGCTCGCCGTGCACCGTCACGCACCCGCTCGCCGTCAGGCTCAGCACCGTCGCCACCGCGAGACCCGTCGCCCGCCGCACCGGCCCCAGACTTCTCATCCGCTGCTTTCCGCGCCTTCTGATCCGTCGCCACTGACCGTCCGAACCCTACCGGGGACAGGAACAGCGCGAGGGTCGGGACGAGATACAGCGCCCAGACGGTGAGTTGGAGGACGGTGGGGTCCGGCTGGAAGTTGAACGTGCCCTTCAGCAGTGTCCCGTACCAGCTGTCCGGCGGGATCGTGGAGCTGATGTCGAACGCCCGGTTCTGCAGGCCGCCCAGGAACTCCGCCTCCTGGAGGTCGTGCACGCCGTACGCCAGCACACCCGCGGCGACGACCACCAGCATCCCGCCGGTCCAGGTGAAGAACTTCGCCAGGTTGATCTTCAACGCGCCCCGGTAGAACAGCCAGCCCAGCACGACCGCCGTGACGATGCCGAGCAGCGCGCCGATCATCGGATGCCAGCCGTCGTCCGCCGCGTGCACCGCCCGCCACACAAACAGCGAGGTCTCCAGGCCCTCCCGGCCGACCGCCAGGAGCGCGGTCGCGACGAGCGCGCCGGTGCCCATGGCGAGCGCCGCGTCCAGCTTGCCGTGCAGCTCCGCCTTGAGATGGCGGGCGGTCCGCCGCATCCAGAAGACCATCCACGTCACCAGGCCCACCGAGACGATGGAGAGCGAACCGCCCAGCGCCTCCTGCGCCTTGAACGTCATCTCCTGCGAGCCGAACTCGAGACCGGCGCCGAAGCCCAGGCTGACGACGATCGCGATCGACACACCGATCCAGATCGGCACCAGCTTGTCGCGGTTGCCGGTCTTCACCAGATACGCGATGAGGATGCAGACGACCAGGCTGGCCTCAAGGCCTTCGCGCAGCCCGATCAGGAAGTTGCTGAACACGTCTCGGTTCCCTTTCCGCTTCGAGTCCCGTTACGAGAACAGCGCCCGGCCCCACCAGTCGTCCTTGTCGCGGACGCCCGGCGGGACGGCGAAGTGCGCCGAACCCACGTGCTGGATGTACTCGTTGAGTGCGTCGTGTGCCGCCAGGCGCCGTTGCAGAGGAACGAACGCCTTACGGGTGTCGCGCTGGTAGGCCAGGAAGAACAGCCCCGCGTCGAGCCGGCCGAGGCCGTCGGTGCCGTCCGTGAAGGAGTAGCCCCGGCGCAGGATCGTCGCCCCGGCGTTGCTGTCCGGGTGGGCGAGGCGCACATGCGCGGTCGGCAGCATCGCCTTCAGGAACGGCTCGTCGCGCTCCTTCGACTTGCCGACCGGCGCGCCCTCGCCCTTGTCGCGGCCGAAGACGTCCTCCTGCTCCTGGAGCGAGGTGCGGTCCCAGGTCTCGATGTGCATCCGGATGCGCCGCGCCACCAGATACGAACCCCCGGTCATCCACTCCGGCCCGTCCCCGTCCCCGACCCACACGTGCGTGGAGAGGGCGGCGGTGTCGGTGCCGGAGATGTTCCGGGTGCCGTCCTTGAAGCCGAGCATGTTGCGCGGTGTCTGGGCGTCCGGCGTGGTCGAGGACGTCTTGCCGAAGCCCAGCTGCGACCAGCGGATCGCGACGCGGCCCATGCCGATCCTGGCGAGATTGCGGATGGCGTGCACCGCCACCTGCGGGTCGTCCGCGCACGCCTGGACACACAGATCGCCGCCGCTGCGGGCCCTGTCGAGGTTGTCGCCGGGGAACTTCGGCAGGTCCACCAGGGCCTCGGGCCGCCGCCCTTCGAGACCGAAACGGTCCTTCGCGAACAGCGAGGGCCCGAAGCCGACGGTCAGCGTCAGGCGGGACGGCTTCAGCCCCAGCGCCTCGCCCGTGTCGTCCGGCGGCGCCTCGGGCAGGCCCCCGTACGCCCCGTCGCCGACCGCGTGTCCGGCGGTCATCCGCTCGGCCGCCCGGGTCCACTCCTTGAGCAGCGCGACCAGTTCGGTCCGGTCCTTCGTCGTCACGTCGAACGCGGCGAAGTGCAGCCGGTCCTGGACGGCGGTGGCGATCCCGGCCTGGTGCGCCCCGTGGAACGGCACCGCGGCGCCGCTGTCCGCGGCCGTGGCCGGGCCGTCGTCACCGGAGCGGGCCGCGGCCACGCCCACCCCGGCCGCGGCGGCGCCGAGCGCGAGCCCGGCACCGCCCCAGCCCAGCAGTGCGCGGCGCGACGGGGGCCTGCCGTCGGCGGGTGTCTCGCGGGTTTCCTCGCTCATTCCCAAAGCCTCTTCCGGGCCGGTTACTTCGTGACCGCGGCGGCCAGCTTGGACAGCGGCTCGGCCAGCGCGTTGACCGCGTCCGACAGCTCCTTGCGGTCCGCCTTGCCGACCTTCTCGTAGGAGGTGAAGTCGTACGAGGACGGGTTCGCGCGGTACTTCTCGAGCAGCTTGTTCAGCTCGGCGAACCGCTTGTCCAGGGTGGCGGTCAGCGCGGCGTCGTTCTTCGAGGCGATCGGCTTCAGCAGCTGGTAGGACTGCTCGGCGCCCTCGACGTTGGCCTTGAAGTCGACCAGGTCGGTGTGGCTGTAGCGCTCCTCCTCACCGGTGACCTTGCCGGTCGCGACCTCGTCCAGGAGCTCCTTGGCGCCGTTGGCCATCGACGTCGGGGTGATGTCGGCGGTGCCGACGCGCTTCTGCCAGTCGGTCAGGTCCTTGTAGAGGACCGGAGCGAGGGCCTTCTCCTCGGCGCCGAGCTTCTTGTCCTGCCACAGCGCCTTCTCCAGGCGGTGCCAGCCGGTCCACTTCTGGCCGTCCTCCAGGCCGTCCGCCCGCACGTCGACCTTCGGGTCGATGTCGCCGAAGGACTCGGCGACCGGCTCGGTGCGCTCCCAGCCGATCCGGGAGTTCGCGTACGCCTTCTTCGCGGCCTCGATGTCACCGGCGGCGACGGCGTCCGTGAAGACCTTGACCTTCGGCAGGGTCTCGTCGGCCTGCGCCTGCACATAGGTGCGGTACGCGGCGACGGCCTTGTCCATCTCGGGGCTGCGCCTGGCCGCCTTGCCGCCGCTGACCTCGATCTTCTGCCGGATGCCGTGGCCCTTCATGCCGGGCTTGCAGGCGATCTCGTACGAACCGGCCTTGATCTCGGCGGTGATGGTGGCCTTGGTGCCGGGGCCGATGTTCTCGCGCTCGGCGACGATGCGGTCGTCCGGGAAGAGGACGTAGACCTCGGTGACCTTGGAGCCCTTGTTCTGCACGGCCAGCTCGATGTGCCCGGCCGGCAGCTTCTTCTTCGAGACCTCGCAGGAGTCGTCCTTGGCGACGACCTGGACGGCCCCGTCACCCTTGCCGTCGCTCTTCTCGGCGCAGCCCGTGACGGCGGTCAGAGCGGCCGCGGTGGCGGCTGCGGTGACGACGGAGAGACGAACGGCTCGCATCGGGGCTCCACTTGAGGATGAAGGAGAAAGAAGGAAAAAGGCCGGACAAAGCCGGGTGAGGCGAACCTAACTTAGCCGAGGCTTACCTGTTGGCCACCCCCGTGCGCAGTGATTCAGCTCTCACCGCACGGGCCCGGAAACGAATGGATCACGGTCGACCCATGGGCGTACCACGCACAGGTAACGCACAGGTCAAGAGGCGCGGTCGGGGGTCACCAGCGGCACCCCGGTCCGCGGAGGCGGCTGTCGTGGCGCGCCGCCGCCGTACCACCGCCTGACCCGCCGCACGCCGGACGACACCGCCCGGGTGCCGGCCCTCTCCTGGGGGAGGGCGACCGGGCGGGTGCTTGAATGCGGGCGTGAGCGACTACGACGTACCCGCCGGAATCGACATCCTCCGCGTGTTCTGCGGCCCGGACGGACGGCACGGCAACGCCCTCGGGGTCGTACGCGACGGGCGCCGCCACCCCGACCCGGCCGCCCGGCAGGAACTCGCCCGCCGGCTCGGGTTCAGCGAGACCGTGTTCGTGGACGACCCCGAGCGAGGCCGGCTCGACATCTACACCCCGGGGCTGCGGCTGCCGTTCGCCGGGCACCCCGTCGTCGGCGCCGCCTGGCTGCTCGACCTGGAGGTCCTGGAGCTGGAGGTGGGCGAGGTGTTCGCCCGCCACGACGGGGAGTTCTGCTGGATCACCGCCCGCCCGGAGTGGGCGCCGCCGCGCACCCTGGAGCAGTACGCGTCCGCCGCCGAGGTCGACGCGCTCCCGGCACCCCCGCCGGGCGAGGGCTGGCTCTATGCCTGGGCGTGGGAGGAGGAGGCGGCGGGGCGCGTACGGGCCAGGGCGTTCCCGCGCCGGGACGACGGGATCATGGAGGACGAAGCGACGGGAGCCGCGGCCCTGTTGTTGAGCGCGCACCTCGGGCGCGCGCTCAACATCACACAGGGCCGCGGCTCCCAGATCCTCACGGCGCCCGCGCCGGACGGCACGGTGGAGATCGGCGGCAGGGTCGTCCTGGCGCATCACGGGTGACGCGGGGTCAGGCGGAGCGGAACTCCTCGCCCAGCTCCCGGAACACGGCGGTGTTCAGCGCGAAGGCACGCTTGCACTCGTCCACGATCCGCCGTTTCTCCAGGTCGTCCGCGTCCACCGCGTCCAGCAGCTCGCGGTAACCCCGCTTGAAGGCGGCCGGGTTGGGGATCTCCTCGAAGACGTAGAACCGCACCCCGTCGCCCTTGCGCGCGAAGCCCCAGGTCTTCTCCGCCTTGTCCCGGATGATCTGGCCGCCGGACAGGTCGCCCAGATAGCGCGTGTAGTGGTGCGCGATGTACCCGGCGGGCCAGGTCCTGGCGCACTCGGCGACCCGCTCGGCGTACGCGGCGGTGGCCGGCAGCGGCTCCAGGCCCTCGCGCCACCCGGCGCCCCGCAGATGGGCCAGGTCGCGCTCCAGCTCGGCGGTGCGCATCAGCTCGGGCTGTATGAACGGCCCCGCCACGGGGTCCGGGGCGAGCGCCGCCGCGCCCTCCTCCAGTGCGCGGTACACGAACCACAGCTGCTCGGTGTACCGGGTGTACGCGTCGACACCGAGGCGCCCGCCGAGCAGGTCGCCCATGAACGTCGAGGTCTCCGCCTCGGTGTGCTGTTCGTGGGACGCGATGCGGATCAGCGTCGAGAAGGGCGTTGCGGTGGCGGTTGCGTCCAAGGCGTGCCTCCGGGGCCGAGGGGGACGGGAACTCCTCCGATCCTCCTGCTTAGGCTAACCTAAGTCAACTGCTTGCCGACGCCTTGTCGGCAAACGCGCGGAAACGAGAACGGCCGCCCGGAAGGGACGGCCGTTTCGCAAGCGGGCAGGTGGGGGCCCTACGGCAGGGTCAGGATCTCCGCGCCGGCCTCCGTCACCACGAGCGTGTGCTCGAACTGCGCGGTGCGCTTGCGGTCCTTAGTCACCACGGTCCAGCCGTCGTCCCACATGTCGTAGTCGTGGCTGCCGAGGGTCAGCATCGGCTCGATGGTGAACGTCATGCCGGGCCGCATCACGGTCGTCGCGTGCGGGCTGTCGTAGTGCGGCACGATGAGCCCGGAGTGGAACGAGGTGTTGATCCCGTGCCCGGTGAAGTCCCGGACCACGCCGTATCCGAAGCGCTTCGCGTACGACTCGATGACCCGCCCGATGACGTTGATCTGGCGCCCCGGCTTCACGGCCTTGATCGCCCGCCGCAGCGACTCCTCGGTGCGCTCGACCAGCAGCCGCGACTCCTCGTCCACGTCGCCGCAGAGGTACGTCGCGTTGTTGTCGCCGTGCACCCCGTTGATGTACGCGGTCACGTCGAGGTTCACGATGTCGCCGTCGCGGAGCACGGTGGAGTCCGGGATGCCGTGGCAGATCACCTCGTTGAGCGAGGTGCACAGCGACTTGGGGAAGCCGCGGTAGCCCAGCGTCGACGGGTAGGCCCCGTGGTCGCACATGAACTCGTGCGCGACGCGGTCGAGTTCGTCCGTCGTCACGCCCGGAGAGATGTGCTTGGCGGCCTCGGCCATCGCCTGCGCGGCGATCCGCCCCGCGATCCGCATGCGCTCGATGGTGTCGCCGTCCTGCACCTCCGGCCCTGTGTACGGCGTCGGCGCCGGCTTGCCCACATACTCGGGGCGCCGGATGTTTCCGGGCACGGAACGGACGGGAGTGATCTCCCCTGGTACGAGCAGCGACTGGCCAGACATGCCAGCGAGTCTAACCAGCGTGTCCGGGGCACCATGGCACAGAGGAAAGGAAGCGATGATGGCCCTGTTCAAGAAGCGCACGGTCGGCAAGCCGGGCGAGTGGTTCTACTGCCTGGAGCACAAGAAGGTCGAAGAGGGCCCCGAGTGCCCGGCCAAGGACCGCTTCGGCCCGTACGCCTCCCGGCAGGAGGCGCAGCACGCGATGGAGACCGCCCAGGAAAGGAACCTGGAGTGGGACACGGACCCGAAGTGGCACGACCGCAAGGGCCCGGACGAGGACGGGGCGGCGGGCTGACGGGGGCGCGGGGCCTGTAGGGCTTCCCCCGGCGGCCGGCCCCCGGGCTCAGGCCGCCGGTTCCACGTCCCGTCCGGCCGCGTGCCGGGCGCGCCGGAGCAGCGCGTCCTCGTCCGTCTCGGAGTCGTACGTGAGCAGCTTGGGCAGCGCCGCCGCGAGCAGCGCCACCGAGGCGACGCAGGCCACGCCGCCGGTCCAGATCGCGGGCCGGGTCCCCGTCCACCCCGCCATGCCGCCCGCCCGGACCTGGCCGAGCTGCGGTCCGACGCTGTACGACAGCACCTCGATGCCCGCGAGCCGGCCGCGCAGCTCCTCCGGGATCGTCTGGTTCCAGATGGTCGAGCGGCCGAGCCCGCTGAGCATGTCGCCCGCCCCGGCGAACCCGAGGCACACCAGCACCAGCCACACGTTGCCGAACCAGCCGGCCGCCGCGATCGAGAGCCCCCAGACGGCGGCACCGCACACGACGAACAGCCCGTGCCGGCGCACCCGCGAGGTCCAGCCGCTGGTCAGGCCGAGCACCAGCGAGCCGACCGAGCCCGCCGCGTACATCAGGCCCAGCGACCAGTCGGCGTCCAGCTCGTCCGCGAGGAATGGGAAGACCGAGTTGGGGAACGCGAAGAACATCGCGGCCATGTCGATCGCGTACGTCCCGAGCAGCACCGGCCGGCTCCAGGCGTACCTGGCGCCCTCCACGATGCCGCGCAGCGACGGCTTCCGTCCCTTCTCGACGGGTGGCGCCGGAGCGAGCCTGCGGCACATCAGGACCGAGGCGGCGAAGGTGGCCACGGTGACGGCGTAGGCGGTGGCGTGCCCGGCGTAGGCCACCACCAGACCGGCCAGCGACGGGCCCATGATCGCCCCGGCCTGCCAGCGCAGCGAGTTCAGCGCGGCGGCCGCCCCCAGCTGGTCGTGCGGCACGATCCGGGCCATCAGCGAGTCGAGCGCGGGCCGCTGGAGCCCGGCGAGCGCGGAGACCCCGCCCGCCACCACATAGAGCGGCCACAGCATCGGGTCGGGCAGGGCCGCGTTCACCAGCAGGACGACCGCGAGCAGACCGAGCCCGGCCTCGGTGGCCAGGATGATCTTCCGCCGGTCGGCGGCGTCGGCGAGAGCGCCCCCGTACAGACCGCAGACGACGAGCGGCACCAGCTCCACCGCGCCCATCGCGCCGACGGCGAGCGGCGAGCCGGTGAGGTCCTTGATCTGGAGCGGCAGCGCGATGAGCGCCATGAAGCTGCCGAAGTAGGTGACGATGCCCTGCACCCACAGCAACCGGAAGTCGGCCGACGACCGCCAGGGCGAGAGGTCGGGCAGGAGCGCGGCCAGCCTGGCGGCGAGGGAGGTGCGAGAGGTCACGAGGAGACATGGTCCGTCGCGATACGTGGAGCATGCAAGCGGGTTTCCCGGGGGCCGGGCCCGCTCACCAGCGTGGCGGCGGAGGAGCCGTCAGCTGGTCGGCCAGCCGGGACAGCCGGTCGCGGAACGTACGCCGGCCGCCGCGCGGCACGGGCGCGCCGTTCTCCCCGGCCGCGGCGCTGACCAGGTGCTGGACGGTGTCCAGGTCCACGTCGTCGCCGTCCGTCACGGACAGCGCCTCATGGGCGAGCCCGCGCACCTGCGGATCGCCGTTGTCCAGCGAGAGCACCGTCGCCCCGGCCCGCCGGGCGTCGTGCACCCGCTCCAGCAGCCCCTCGCCGGGCCGGTCCGGCGTCACCACGAGCAGCGTCTCGCCGCGCCCGGCCGCCTCGATCCGGCCGAGGCCGACCGCGAGGTGCGCCGGATCGCCGGGCTCCACGCGGTGGCGCACCAGGGTGGGGCGGAGTTCGGGCAGCCCGGACCAGGTGGACTCGTCCACCAGATGGGCGGCGAGGTGCCAGGGCTCGTACTCCTCGGTCCCCACCAGCAGCAGCCCGCCGCCGTGCGGCACCACGGAGGAGCGGAGCGAGCCGGCGAACCGCCGCGCGGCGGCGGGCCACTGGGTCCTGGCGAGCACTTCACGCAGCAGCGCCACACGTACGGCATCCATGGCCCGGCATCCTGCACCATGCGGGGGCCCCGGCACCGGCGAAAGGCCCGAGCGCCATCCTTACGGGTGGTGGCCCGGGCCCACGGGCTCCGCCCCGTACCTGGCAGTAGTGTCGGGGCCATGACTACGAATGACAGCGGCAGCGCGCCCAAGCCCCCCGCCAAGGACCCGTGGGACCTGCCGGACGTGTCCGGCCTGACCGTCGGCGTGCTCGGCGGCACCGGACCGCAGGGACGCGGCCTCGCGTACCGCTTCGCGCGGGCGGGCCAGCAGGTGATCATCGGCTCGCGTGCGGCGGACCGGGCGGAGGCGGCGGCCGGGGAGCTGGGCAACGGCGTACGCGGCGCGGACAACGCGACCTGCGCGCGGGAGAGCGACATCGTGATCGTGGCGGTGCCGTGGGACGGGCACGCCAAGACGCTGGAGTCGCTGCGCGAGGAGCTGGCCGGGAAGATCGTCGTCGACTGCGTCAACCCGCTCGGCTTCGACAAGAAGGGCGCCTACGCGCTGAAGCCGGAGGAGGGCAGCGCCGCCGAACAGGCCGCCGCCCTACTGCCGGACTCCCGCGTCACGGCCGCCTTCCACCACCTCTCGGCGGTCCTCCTCCAGGACGAGACGATCGACGAGATCGACACCGACGTCCTGGTGCTGGGCGAGGCCCGCGCCGACACGGACATCGTCCAGGCGCTGGCCGGCCGCATCGCGGGCATGCGCGGCATCTTCGCGGGCCGGCTGCGCAACGCCCACCAGGTCGAGTCGCTGGTCGCCAACCTGATCTCGGTCAACCGCCGCTACAAGGCGCACGCCGGACTCCGCACGACGGACGTCTGAGCCGGGCCCGTAACGGCCGGGGGCATGGGGGACACTGGAAGGGACCACGCATCACCCCCGACAGGAGCCACCCATGCCCCGCCTCGCCCTCTACGCCCTCGTCGTCTGCGTCCTGGCCCTCGCCGCGGCCGTGACGGCCTTCGTCCAGGGCAGCGTGCTCATCGGCATCGTCTGGGTCCTGCTGGTCGGCCTCTCCTCGAACATGGCCTGGTACTACCTGCGCCGCCGCCGCGCGGAGACCGCGTCCGCGGAGTAGTCCGACGCGCCGGGCTCAGCGGTCCCGGACCAGGGCGTGCAGACGCGCGGCGTACGGCGGGCAGCCAGTACGCGTCGCACCACTCCAGCCCGGCCGCCTCACCCGCTCACCGCACACCGCGGGTCCGCCTCCTGCCAGAAGCGGTACGCGTCCAGACCGCAGTCGCTCCACCAGCCGTGCACGCCCAGGCCGCGCAGCAGGGCGTACACCGCGTCGAAGAAGGCCCGGTTCAGCTCGGGGACCCACAGCAGGGCGAAGACCGCGATCAGGCCGAACGGGGCGATCGGCTCGACCGCGCGGCGGGCCGAGGGGGAGAGCCACGGCTCGATGACCCCGTAGCCGTCGAGGCCCGGCACCGGCACGAAGTTGAGGATGGCCGCCGTCACCTGGAGCAGTGCCAGGAACGCCAGCGCGTTCCGGAAGGCCGGCGGCACCCCGTCCAGGGCGTCCAGCCAGAACGGCGCGGTGCACACGACCGCGAACAGCACGTTGGTCAGCGGCCCGGCCGCCGAGATCAGGCTGTGCCGCCACCGGCCGCGGATCCGGCCCCGCTCGATGAACACCGCACCACCGGGCAGCCCGATCCCGCCCATGATCACGAACAGCACCGGCAGCACGATGCTCAGCAGCGCGTGCGTGTACTTCATCGGGTTCAGCGTCAGATAGCCCTTGGCCCCGACCGAGATGTCCCCGCTGTGCAGCGCGGTCCTCGCGTGCGCGTACTCGTGCAGGCACAGCGACACGACCCACGCCCCGGTCACGAACAGAAACGTCGCGAACCCCGGCTGTTCAGCGAATCCCGACCACACCCCCCACCCGGCCACCGCCGTCACGGCGGCGATCCCGAGGAAGACCGGACTGATCCGCTGCTGCGCTGCGCTTGCCATGGGGCCGAGCGTATCCGTCCAGTCGGACGGTAAAGCCCCCTGCTAGCGTCCCCCCACGTGAACGACAACGTATACGTGGGCAACGCCGGCAAGGACGCCGCGCTCGACCGGGGATGGATCCTCGGGCACTTCAAGGACGCGGGCGATCCCCGGCACAGCGAGGACGTCGAGATCAAGTGGGGCGTCCATCCCGTGGGCGACGAGCGGGCGCAATGGGTGCGCGGCGAGAGCCGGACCGCTCTGCTCGTGCTCATCAGCGGGCGGTTCCGGGTGGAGCTGCCCGGGCGCAGCGTGCTCCTGGAGGAGCAGGGCGACTACGTGGTGTGGGGCGTCGGCGTCGACCACTCCTGGATCGCCGAGGAGGAGTCCGTGGTGCTCACCGTCCGCTGGCCGTCCGTGCCGGGTTACGCGGTCGGGGCGAAGGCGCTCGCGACGCCGGAGGGCTGACGGCGACACGGCGGAAACGGTTCGCTTCCCGGCCCGGGACCGGAAAGGCTGGGGCCATGACGAGCAGGGGCGGGGCGGCTGTGCGGACACCGGGACGGGTCGCGGAGAATGGGCCCGTGCGCTACGGCATCCTCGGTACGACCCAGGCACTCCGCGACGACGGCACGCCCCTGGCCGTCGGCGGGGCGCGGCTGCGCGCGCTGCTCACCGTCCTCGCGCTGCGGCCCGGCCGCACCGTCCCCGTCGCCGTACTCGTGGACGAGGTGTGGGACGGCGAACCGCCCGCCGACGCGGCCGGCGCCCTCCAGGCCCTGGTGGGGCGGCTGCGGCGGGCCGTCGGGCACGACGCCGTCGCCTCCGCGGACAGCGGTTACCGGCTGGCCGCCGAGCCCGAGGCCGTCGACCTCTTCCGCTTCGAACGGCTCGCCGGCGAAGGCGCGCGGGCCCTCGCGGCGGGCGACCCGGCCCGTGCCACGGCCGTCCTGAGCGACGCCCTCGCCCTCTGGCGCGGCCCCGCCCTCGCCGACCTCCCCGACCGGCACGCCGCCGCCGTGCGCTGGACGGCCCGCAGGCTCGACGCCCGCCGGGACCGGCTCGCCGCGGAGCTGGCGCTCGGCCGGGCCGCCGGGGCGCTGCCCGAGCTGACCGCGCTCTGCGGCGAACACCCCCTGGACGAACCCCTCCAGGCGCTCCGCCTGCGCGCCCTGCGCGACGCCGGGCGCACCGCCCAGGCCCTGGCCGCGTACGACGAGGTCCGCACCCTCGTCGCCGACCGCCTCGGCACCGACCCCGGGCCCGAGCTGACCACCCTGTACGGGGAGTTGCTGCGGCAGGAGCCCCCGGCCCCCGCGAAGGCACCCGCCCCCCTGGGCAACCTCCGCGCCCGGCTCACCAGCTTCGTCGGGCGGGAGCGCGAGATGGCGGCCCTGCGCGACGACCTCTCCCGGGGGCGGCTGGTCACCCTGCTCGGGCCCGGCGGCGCCGGGAAGACCCGGCTCTCGCAGGAGGTCGCGGACACCGTCGACGCCGGCACCTGGCCGGACGGCGTCTGGCTCGCCGAACTGGCCCCCGTGGACGACCCGGAGGCCGTGCCGGAGGCGGTGCTCGCCGCGCTCGGGGCCCGGGAGACCGTGCTCAGCGGGGCCGGTTCCGGGGAACTCCGGGCCGCCGAACGGGCCTCCGGCGACGAGCGCGCCGCCGGTGAGTCGCTGGCCCGGCTCACCGAGTACTGCTCCCGCCGCCGCATGCTGCTCCTCCTCGACAACTGCGAGCACGTCATCGAGGCAGCCGCCGCCCTCGCCGACCATCTGCTGGCCCACTGCCCCCGGCTCACCGTCCTCGCGACCAGCCGGGAACCCCTCGGCGTGCCGGGCGAGGCGGTCCGGCCCGTCGACCCGCTGCCGGACCCGACCGCGCTGCGGCTGCTCGCCGAGCGCGGTGCCGCCGCCCGCCCCGGCTTCCGGGTGGACGCGGACGAGGCGACGGCGGCGGCCACCGCCGAGATCTGCCGCCGCCTGGACGGCCTGCCGCTCGCCATCGAGCTGGCCGCGGCCCGGCTGCGGATGCTCACGCCGCAGCAGATCGCGGACCGGCTGGACGACCGCTTCCGCCTGCTGACCAGCGGCAGCCGGACCGTGCTGCCCCGCCAGCAGACCCTGCGCGCGGTCGTGGACTGGTCCTGGGAGCTGCTGGACGACGAGGAGCGCGTCACCCTGCGCCGCCTCTCCGTCTTCGCCGGCGGCTGCACCCTGGAGGCCGCCGAGGCCGTCTGCGCCGATGGAACCGGCCGGTCCGGCGATGTCGCCCGCCTCCTCGGCTCCCTGGTCGACAAGTCCCTCGTGGTCGCCGCCCCGGCGGACGACGGGCGGATGCGCTACCGGCTCCTGGAGACCGTCGGCGAGTACGCGGCGGAGCGCCTGGCGGAGTCGGGCGAGCGGGACGCCGTGGAACACCGGCACCTCGTGTTCTACCGCGAGCTGGCCCGTACGACCGACCCGTTGCTGCGCGGCTCCGGACAGCTCGCCGCCATCCGGCTCCTGCAACGCGAGTACGAGAACCTGCGCACCGCCCTGCGCCACGCCGTCGCCGCCCGCGACGAGCAGGAGGCGCTGTGCATGGTGCTCTCGCTGTCCTGGTACTGGCAGATCCGCAATCTGCGCGGCGACGCCCTGCACTGGGCCCACGCGGCGGCCGCCCTCGGCCCCGACCCGTTCGCGGAGCCCGTACGGCTCGCGCCGTCGATCCACGACCGCTGCACGGACGCGCCCCCGCCCATGCGCCAGGAGCTGCTGGAGGAGGCGCGGCGGCAGGTCACCCTGGTGCAGCTGGTCAGCATGGACCACGCGATGGACGAGTGGACGAACGAGGCCGGCATGGCCCGGCTGCGCGCCGTCGTCGCCACCTACCGGGCCGGTCAGCCGCAGACCTGCCGCAGCCCCGCCTCGCTCTGGTTCTACGCCGTGATGCTCACCGGCGGCGCCTCGGACCTGCGCCATCTGCTGGACGAAACGGTACGCGGAGCGCGGGAGTTCGGTTACGAGTGGGAGCTGGCCGCCGCCCTTCAGATGCGGGCCAACGTGCTGGCCAACCGCCCCGACTGGGCCGGTGAGGCCCGTCGGGACGCCGACGAGAGCCTGGCGGTCTTCAGCAGGCTCGGCGACGTCTGGGGGATGGCCGAGGCACTCTCCTCGCGCGGCGAGGCCAACGAGAAGCAGGGCGACTACGCGCAGGCGGCCGAGGACTACGAGGCCGCAATCCGCTCGGCCGGGAAGCTGGGCGCCCTGGCCCAGGTCTCCGTGCTCCGCATCCGTCACGCCTCCGTGCTCACCGAGCTGGGCCGGGGCGATGAGGGCGAGGCGGTCATGCGCGAGGTGCTGACGGACGAGCGGCAGACCGGCCACGAGGCCAGGCCGGCGGCGCGGCTCTTCCTCGCGATGTGGCTGGGCCGGTGCGGCCGGACGGACGAGGCGCGCGAGCAGTTCGCCGCCCTCCAGGAGGAGTTCGCGTCGGAGACCATGGCGGTGTTCGAGGGTTTCGTGCTCGGCGGCCTGGCCTGGCTGGACAACCAGGACGGTGCGTACGCCCGCGCCCTGGAGCGGAGCCGGCAGTCCCTGAAGGGCGTGGGGGACCCGCTGACGCAGATGGTCGCGCCGCAGATGGCGGTGATCAACCTCGTCATCCTGGCCTGGGCGCTCGGCGGGCTCGGCGGCGAGGAGGAGGCCGGCGTCGCGGCGCGGCTGCTGGGCGCGGGCCGGGCGCACCTGCCCCGGGGCCACTTCATGAACGCGATGGAACGCGAGAACCTCGCCCGCGCCGAGGCGCTGGTCCGCGGCCGGCTCGGGGACGCCGCCTACGAGGCCGCGTACGCCGAGGGCGGCGGCCTCTCCCTGGAGGAGGCCGCCGCCCTCGTGGACACGGTTCCCGAGCGGAACGGGTGACGTCAGGACTTCTTGCGGAACTTGGACACCGCGAGCGGGGCCACGGCCGCCGTGATGACCACGGCCCAGCCGAGCGTCAGCCACACCGAGTGGCCGAGCGAGGTGCCCATCATGAGGCCGCGCGCCGCGTCCGCCAGGTTCGACAGCGGGTTGTAGTCGGTGAACGTCTGGAGCCAGCCGGGCATCGTCGTCGGCGGGGCGAAGATCGAGGAACCGAACTGGAGCGGCATCATGACCAGCATCCCCATTCCCTGAACCGCCTGGGACGTCTTCATGGCCAGGCCGAGCAGGATGAAGATCCACATGATCGCGGCTCCGAACGCGGCCGACAGGCCGATCGCCGCGACGAGGCCGAGCACGGACCCGTGGAGCTCCATGCCGAGGGCGAAGCCCATGCCCAGCAGGATGAGCGTGGCGACCATCATCCGGCCCAGCTCGACCACGATCTTGGCGACGAGCACCGAGGAACGCGCGATCGGCATCGTACGGAAGCGGTCCATGACGCCCTTGCGGAAGTCGTCGTTGACGCCGCTGCCGACGGCCATGGCGATGTTCATGCCCATCATCGCCATCAGGCCGGGGATCAGGTAGTTCAGGTACTCCTGCCGGCCGCCGCCCATGCTTCCGCCGACCGAGCCGCCGAAGACGTACACGAACAGCAGCACGAAGATGACGGGCATCAGCAGCGCGTCGAACATCGACTCCGGATCCTTCTTGATCTGGAGCAGATTGCGCCGGACCAGCGCCCCGATGTGGCGCAGGTTGTTCCGCAGTCCGATGCCGCCCTCGTCGTGGAGCTTGGCGGCCGGCGCGGAGACGGACGTGTCGGTGGGGGTGGGCGTCAGAGTCGTCGTGCTCATGCCGCGACCTCCTCGGGGATCGTGTCGGTGACGGTGGCCTTGTCGCCGGTGATGGCGAGGAACACCTCGTCCAGGCTGGGCAGCGCGGTGGCCACGTGGGCCAGGGAGAAGCCCCGGGTGCCGAGCAGCCCGATGACGGCGGTCAGCTGCTCGTCGCTGAGGATCGGTACGTAGAGCAGGCCCTCGTCCGGGACCGCCTGCGCGCCCGCGACACCGTCGAGACCGGTCTCCCGCAGCGCCTGGGCCATCGGGGCCAGCTCGGCCGGGTCCGAGGGGCGGATCTGCAGGGTGCGGCCGCCGACCTTGGCCTTCAGCTCGTCGACACCGCCGCGGGCGATGATCCGGCCCTTGTCGATGACGGTCAGCTCGTTGGCCAGCTGTTCGGCCTCTTCCATGTACTGGGTGGTGAGGAGCACGGTCGCCCCCTCCGCGACCATGCGCTGCACCTCGTCCCAGACCTCGTTACGGGTACGGGGGTCGAGCCCCGTCGTCGGCTCGTCCAGGTAGAGGACGGCCGGGCTGCCGATCATGGAGGCGGCCAGGTCGAGCCGGCGGCGCATCCCGCCGGAGTACTCCATCGCGGCCTTCTTCGCCGCGTCGGTGAGCGAGAAGCGCTCCAGCAGCTCGTCGGCCCGGGCCCGCGCCTTCTTGCGGGGCAGGTCGAGCAGCCGCCCGATCATGTAGAGGTTCTCCCAGCCGGACAGCTTCTCGTCGACCGAGGCGTACTGACCGGTGAGGCCGATGGTGCGGCGCAGGGCGCGGGGCTGCTTCACCACGTCGAAGCCGGCGACGACCGCGGTCCCGGCGTCGGGCGTGATCAGGGTGGAGAGGCAGCGTACGAGGGTGGTCTTGCCGGCGCCGTTGGGGCCGAGCACGCCGAGGACGGTGCCCTCGCGCACATCGAGGTCCACGCCGTCCAGGGCCTTGGTCTCGCCGTAGTGCTTGACCAGTCCCCGCACCTCTACGGCGTTCCCGCCGCGCTGGGGGTTCTTGTCGATTCGCGTCATGCCGACTATCAGACCAGCCGCTACCGACAGGCCGCCGACAGCCGGCCGACAGCCCGCTCGCACCCACCGACAACGGCCGACAGCCCGCCGATGGGGGAAGTCGGCGGGCTGTCGTCGTTACCGGTGGTGGTCGTCGGGAGGCGTACCCCCTGCGGGCCTCAGTGGAAGGTGTGCTCCGGGGCCGGGAACGTGCCGCCCACGACCTCCTCCGCGTACGCCTTGGCGGCGTCGCCGAGGATCTGCCGCAGGTCGGCGTACTGCTTGGTGAAGCGCGGCACCTTGCCGCCGGTCAGCCCGACCATGTCGGTGTAGACCAGCACCTGGGCGTCGGTGTCCGGACCCGCGCCGATCCCGATGGTCGGGATGTGCAGGATGCGGGTGACCTCGGCGGCCAGCTCGGCCGGTACGAGCTCCAGGACGACGGCGAACGCACCCGCGTCCTGTACGGCCTTGGCGTCGCGCAGCATCTGCTGGGCGGCCTCCTCGCCCCGGCCCTGGACCCGGTAGCCCATCGCGTTCACGGACTGCGGGGTCAGGCCGATGTGGGCCATGACCGGGATGCCGGCGTCGACCAGCAGCTTGATCTGCTCGTGGCTGCGCTCGCCGCCCTCCAGCTTGACCGCGCTGACGCCGGACTCCTTGATGAGCCGGGTGGCGTTGCGCAGGGCCTGGACCGGGCTCTCCTGGTACGCGCCGAAGGGGAGGTCCGCGACGATCAGGGCGCGCCTGGTGCCCCGGACGACGGCGGCGGACAGGATGGCGATCTCGTCCATCGTGACGGGCACGGTGGTCTCGTAGCCGAGGTGACAGTTGCCCATGGAGTCGCCGACGAGCATGACCGGGATGCCGGCCTCGTCGAAGACGGACGCGGTCATCGCGTCGTAGGCGGTGAGCATGGGCCACTTCTCGCCGCGCGCGGTGGCGGCGGCGATGTCGTGGACGGTGACCCGGCGGCTGCTCTTGCCCCCGTACAGCGCCTTGCTGCTGTCGGAGGGGGCACCCGCGGGGGTGGCGGACTGGTTCTGCGCAGCCTGAAGCGACATGGCAGGTGACTCCTTCGTCATCTCGAGGCGCCCTGACGGCGTCCCCGGATCTCTTCCATGGTGGCATCCCGGAGCCGGTCGCGGGAAGTGGGCCGCACGGCCGGGCCCTCGGGCCCGGCCTCGGTAAAGGTTTTACAATACGAGACGGTCTCGTATCGGAATGCGTCTAGGCTGCTCCTCATGTCCACACCCTCCGGCGCTCCCGCCGTGTCCCAGATACCGGAGGCGGTCCACCGCCGCCGCTGGGCGATTCTCGTGGTCCTGATGTTCAGCCTGCTCATCGTGGTGCTGGACAACTCGATCCTGAACGTCGCCGTCAAGACGATCGCCTCCCCTTCGCCCACCGGCATCGGCGCCACCCAGAGCGAGCTGGAGTGGGCGATCAACTCCTACACGCTCGTCTTCGCCGGCCTGCTCTTCACCGCCGGTCTGCTCGGCGACCGCCTCGGCCGCAAGAAGGTCCTGCTCTTCGGCATCACCCTCTTCGGCATCGGCTCCGCCCTCGCCGCCCTGTCCGACACGCCCGGCCAGCTCATCACCTGGCGCGCCCTGATGGGCTTCGGCGCCGCCTTCGTCATGCCGGCCACGCTCGCCGTCCTGATGAACGTCTTCGAGCGCGACGAGCAGCCCAAGGCGATCGGCATCTGGGCCGGCAGCGTCGGCCTCGGCATCGCGATCGGCCCGATCACCGGCGGCCTGCTCCTCGAACACTTCTGGTGGGGCTCGATCTTCCTGGTCAACGTCCCCGTGGTGATCGTCGCGCTGGTCGCTATGGTGCTGCTGGTGCCGGACTCGAAGGACCCGCGCCCCGGCCGGCTGGACCCGCTCGGCGTGGTGCTCTCCATCATCGGGCTGGTGCTGCTGGTGTACGGCATCATCCGGGGCGGCGAGCTCGCCGACTTCACCGACGTCTCCGTCCTCCTCCCGGTCCTCGGCGGCCTCGCCGTCCTGGTGGTCTTCGTCCTCCACGAGAAGCGCAGCGCCAGCCCGGCCATCGACGTCTCGTACTTCAAGAAGCCCGCGTTCTCCGCCGCCGTCGCCGCGATCGCGCTGATCTTCTTCGCGCTGATGGGCGTCACCTTCTTCTCCGCCTTCTACATGCAGAGCGTCCGCGGCTGGAGCGCCCTCCAGTCCGGGCTGCTGATCCTGCCGCTGGCCGTCGCCCAGATGCTCTTCGCGCCGCGCGCCCGGATCGTCGTCGCCCGCTTCGGCGCCCGCGCCGTCTGCACGGCGGGCATGCTCGCCGTCGCCGTCGGCCTGGCCGCCTTCGCGCTCTTCGACGCGGACACGCCCGTCTGGCTGATGTGCGTCGTCTTCTTCGTCCAGGGCACCGGCATGGCCCACGTCATGCCGCCGGTCACCGTCGCCGTCATGCAGGCCCTGCCGCGCGAGAAGGCCGGTTCCGGCTCGGCCGTCAACAACACGTTCCGCCAGGTCGGCGGCGCGCTCGGGATCGCCGTGCTCGGCTCGGTGCTGTCCACCGTCTACCGGGGCGACATCGAGGACCACCTCGGCGCCCTGCCCTCCGGGGCCCGGGACGCGGCGGGGGAGTCCATCGAGGCCACCCTCGCCGTCGCGGAGAAGCTGGGCCCCAAGGGCGCCCCGCTGGTCACCGCCGCGCACGACGCCTTCATGAGCGCCATGCACGTCACGGCCCTCGGCTCGGCCGCCGTCGCCCTCGTCGGCACGCTCGTCGTCGCCCTGTGGCTCCCGGGCCGCGAGCCGGCCGCGCCGCAGGCCGTACGCGAGGAGGAGCGCCCCGCCCCGGCGGGCGCCGAACGATGACGGTTCCGGCCGCGTCCGGCTGAACCTTCCGGGTGAACCGGGCCGTGTCGCGCGGCCCGGTTCACCCGTGGGGACCTGCCCTCTTCCGCGTCGGCGAGAATCGGGGGCGGCGAAAGGTGGTTTCACGTGCAGGCTCAGGCACCGGACGAGCGGTCCGGCGAGGCTCCCGGCCCCCCGGGACCCGGGGACGACTCCGAGCCGCGCCGGGGACGGCCGCGCAGCGCCGCGGCCGAGGCGGCCATCCTGGACGCCGTCGTGGAGCTGCTGGAGGCCGGTGAACCCCTCGCCGCGCTCTCCATCGAGCGCATCGCCCGCACCGCCGGGGTCGGCAAGGCCACCATCTACCGGCGCTGGGCCGGCAAGGAGGAACTCTTCGTCGACGTGCTCCGCGCCATCGAGCCCCCGGAGCCCGAGGTCTCAGGCACCGGCGGCCTCGGCGACCTCCGCGTCCTGCTGGAGTCCATGCGCAGACGCGGCCTCGCCCAGCGCTCCTCCGTACTCCTGCACAACGTGTTCGCGCAGATGAAGAGCCACCCCAAGCTCTGGCACGAGTACCAGTGCACCGTGGTCGCCCCCCGCCGCCTCGCCATGGTCGCCGCCGTCCGGCGCGCAGTCGAGGCGGGCGAGCTGCGGGACGACACGGACGTGGAGCTGATGGACGACCTGTTCCTGGGCCCCATGCTCGTACGCACCATCCACCGGCCCGACGCGCCGCTGCCCGAGGATCTCGCCGACCGCATCATCGCCCTGGTGATGGAAGGTCTCGCGCCCCGGCGCGGACGGATGTGATCGTTACGTCACAGAGCACCGCGATTCCCCGCTCCTCAGGAACTGCCGGGGCCGCCTCCCACGTCCTCGTGGCAGTACGACCGCCACAGGCGGCATGAAAGGCATCGCGCATCCCCTAGGGTCGGGGGCGCGGCGATGTGTACGGCAAGGCAGTGAGGACAGCGCGATGGTGCAGGCGTACAGGGCGGACACCGGGAACGGCGTGGGACCGCAGCGCTCCGGCTCCCGGGACCTGCGCGACAGATTCGTCCGGCGTCTGAGGGACCGGGGCACCTGGCGGCGCGGGATCGTGTTGGCCTGCTGCTCGCTCCTGCTGACCTTCGTGATGGCCTTCCACGCCCAGATCCCGAACACCATCGGCAACCTGGGCAGCCTCTCCGAGACGTTCCTGCCGTGGATCGGCGTGTTCTTCCCGGTGCTGCTCGTGCTCGGCCTGGTGCGCCGCTCGGGTACCGCGCTGGTGGCGCTGGTGCTGCCGGTCGTGGTCTGGTTCAACGTGTTCGGCGGCCTGTTCACGGACAAGTCCGGCAGCGGCGGCGATCTCACGGTCGCCACGCACAACGTCAACGCCGACAATCCCGACCCGGCCGCCACGGCCGACCAGGTCGCGGGCTCCGGCGCGGACGTCGTCGCCCTCCAGGAGCTGCCCGCCGGCAAGGTGGCGGCGTACGAGAAGGCGCTCAAAGGCCGCTTCCGGTACCACTCGGTGCAGGGCACCGTGGGCCTCTGGAGCAAGTACCCGCTGAGCGACACCCGCCCGGTGGACCTCAGGATGGGCTGGGTCCGCGCCATGCGGACGACCGTCGCGACGCCCGAGGGCCCCCTCGCGGTCTATGTGGCGCACCTGCCCTCCGTACGGGTCAAGCTCCACGCCGGCTTCACCGCCAACCAGCGCGACCAGAGCGCCGACGCCCTCGGCAAGGCCATCTCCCGCGAACCGCTCGCCCGTGTCGCCCTGCTCGGCGACCTCAACGGCACGATGAACGACCGCGCGCTCAAGGCGGTCACCTCGCAGATGCGCTCCACGCAGGGCGCGGCCGGCGACGGCTTCGGGTTCAGCTGGCCCGCGAAGTTCCCGATGGCGCGGATCGACCAGATCATGGTCAAGGGCGTCGAGCCCATGTCCTCCTGGACGCTTCCCGCCACCGGCAGCGACCACCTCCCGATCGCCGCCCGCGTCAAACTCTGACGCAACGAGCCGTTTACCGGATCGCACCACTTCTCTGAGAGACTTTGTTCCGTACGGGAACAAGGTCGCCGGCGACGAGGCCGGTCCGCCGCCGTGCGCCCCGCCGACCGGCGGACGGCGCGGGCGTGCGTGCGACCACGTCCCCTCCCGCTCCCTCCGTGTGTCCGCAGGCCCCGACCGGGCCCCGCCGGGCTGCGGCGGGGGCCCCTGAAGCGGAAAGGTCTCTCCTCATGCCCCTGGCCCTGCTCGCGCTGGCTGTGAGCGCCTTCGGCATCGGCACCACCGAGTTCGTGATGATGGGCCTGCTGCCCGACGTCGCGGACGACCTCGGCACCTCCGTCCCCACTGCGGGCTACCTCGTGTCGGCGTACGCGATCGGTGTGGTGATCGGCGCCCCGCTGCTCACCGCCGTCGGCTCCCGCGTCCCGCGCAAGCGGATGCTCCTGCTCCTGATGGCCCTCTTCACCGTCGGCAACCTCGCCTCCGCGCTCGCCCCGGGCTTCGGCTGGCTGATCGCGGGCCGGCTCCTGGCCGGTCTGCCGCACGGCGCGTTCTTCGGCGTCGGGGCGGTGGTCGCCTCCCGCCTCGTGCCCGAGGGGCGCCGGGCGCGGGCCGTCGCGACGATGTTCCTCGGCCTGACGGTCGCCAACATCGTCGGCGTGCCCGCCGCCACCCTGCTCGGCCAGCACCTCGGCTGGCGGGCCACCTTCCTGGTCGTCGCGGCCATCGGCGTCTGCGCGATGGCGGCCCTTGCCCGGCTCGTACCGCAGATCCCCGTGGAGGCCCGGCAGAACGTGCGCCACGAGCTGCGGGCGCTCGGCAACCGGCAGGTCCTGCTCGGCCTCCTCACCGCGGTCTTCGGCTTCGCCGGCGTGTTCGCGGTCTACTCCTACCTCTCCGCGATGACCACGAAGGCCATGGGCTTCGGCGAATCCGCGGTGACGCCGGTGCTCGCGCTCTTCGGCATCGGCATGACCCTGGGAGCGCTGGCCGCCGGCCCGCTCACGGACCGGGCCCTGCGCCCGACGCTGTACGGCTCCCTGGGCGCCCTCGCCGTGGTCCTGGCGGTCTTCCCGTCGGCGGCGCACATCAAGTGGGCGGCGCTGGTGATGGTGGTGCTGCTGGGCGCGGTGGGCTTCATGACGACCACGCCGCTCCAGATGCTGGTCATGAACAAGGCCAAGGACGCCCCCACCCTGGCCTCCGCCTCCAACCACTCCGCCTTCAACCTGGCCAACGCGGGCGGCGCGTGGCTCGGCGGCGCGGCGATCGCGGCAGGCTGGGGCTGGACGTCCCCGGCCGTCGTGGGCGCGGCCCTGGCCCTCGCCGGCCTGGCGATAGCGGTCACAGCGGGCACGCTGGACCGCGAGCGCGGCACGTCGAAGGTGGTGGCGCGCCGACTCCGGGCCCACGCCGCGCACGACCCAGCCCGTCCGGCGCTTGAGGACAAGACCTCGGCCGGAACGGGCCGCAACTGACGGACGAACGGAGCCCGTCCGGCGCTTGAGGACAAACCCTCAGCCCCGGGCGGGCTCGCGTATCAGGGACCCGCCGGTTTCAGCCGGCCTCGCGCCAGCGATTCGTGATCGGCAGCCGCCGGTCCTTGCCGAACCCCTTCGGCGAGATCTTCGTCCCCGGCGGATACTGCCGCCGCTTGTACTCCGCCGTATCCACCATCCGCAGCGTCTTCGCCACCAGCGCCCGGTCGAACCCGGCCGCCACGATCGCTTCGAGCCCCTGGTCCCGGTCCACGTACAGCTCAAGGATGCGGTCGAGCACGTCGTAGTCCGGCAGCGAGTCCGTGTCCACCTGACCCGGCCGCAGCTCCGCGCTCGGCGGCTTCGTGATGGACGCCTCCGGGATCGGCGGGGTCTGCCCGCGCTCCTCGGCGGCCCGGTTGCGCCACTTCGCCAGCCGGAACACCGACGTCTTGTACACGTCCTTGATCGGCCCGTACGCCCCGACGGAGTCCCCGTACAGCGTCGAGTACCCGACCGCCAGCTCCGACTTGTTGCCCGGCGCCAGGACGATCTGGCCCTCCTGGTTGGAGATGGCCATCAGCATCGTGCCGCGCAGCCGCGACTGGAGGTTCTCCTCTGCGAGCCCGGTGAGCCCCAGCGAACCCATGTACGCGTCGAACATCGGCTCGATCGGCACGGTCCGGAAGTTGAGCCCGGTGCGCCGCGCCAGCTCCGCCGCGTCGCCCTTGGAGTGGTCCGAGGAGTACTTGGACGGCATCGACACCCCGTACACCTGCTGCGCGCCCAGCGCATCGCACGCGATCGCGGCGACGAGCGCCGAGTCGATGCCCCCGGAGAGCCCGATGAGCACGCTGGTGAAACCGTTCTTCGCGGCGTAGGCCCGCAGGCCGACCACGAGGGCCGTGTACAGCTCCTCGTCGTCGTCCAGCCGGTCCGCGTAACCGCCCGCCAGCTCCGCCTCGTACGGCGGCAGCGGCTCCTCGGAGAGGACCACGTGGTCGATCCGCAGCCCGTCGGCGACCACACCGGACGGCGCCTCGGCCGGGGCGGCGGGCAGTTCCAGGTCGAGGATCACGCTGCCCTCGGCGAACTGCGGGGCGCGGGCGATGACCTCGCCCTCCCGGTCGACCACGATCGAGTCGCCGTCGAAGACCAGCTCGTCCTGGCCGCCGATCATCGCGAGGTAGGCGGTCGTGCAGCCGGCCTCACGGGCGCGCTTGCGGACCAGTTCCAGCCGGGTGTCGTCCTTGTCCCGCTCGTACGGCGAGGCGTTGACCGACAGCAGCAGCCCGGCCCCGGCGGCGCGCGCGGCCGGGACGCGGCCGCCGTCCTGCCACAGGTCCTCGCAGATCGCGAGGGCGACATCGACGCCGTGCACGCGTACGACCGGCATCGAGTCGCCCGGCACGAAGTACCGGAACTCGTCGAAGACGCCGTAGTTCGGCAGATGGTGCTTGGCGAAGTTCAGCGCGATCCCGCCGCGGTGCAGCACCGCGGCGGCGTTGCGCGGCGAGCCGGCGGGCTGGCCGTAGCGCTCCGCCGCGAACTCCGAGCGGTCGAGATAGCCGACGAGGACCGGGATCTCCCCGAAGCCCTCCGCGTCGAGGCGGGCGGCGAGCGCGCGCAGCGCCGCCCGCGACGCCTCGACGAAGGACGACCGCAGGGCCAGGTCCTCGACGGGGTAGCCGGTCAGCACCATCTCGGGGAACGCCACGAAGTGGGCGCCCTGTTCGGCGGAGTGCCGGGTCCAGTGGACGATCGCCTCGGCGTTGCCGGCGAGGTCGCCGACGGTCGAGTCGATCTGATTCAGTGCGAGGCGTAGTTGAGGCACGCCCCCACTCTAATCGTCTGACTGACGCGATGTCCTGCCGGGTCACGCACGGGCACCCGCCCGGGGCGGACGCCCGCCTCCTCCGTACGGGGGTGTGTGAAGGCGGGCCGACCGGGCACGTGAGGGGAGCTATGCATGATGACCTGAGTGCCGCGGAATTCGGAGAAGGCCCGGAAGGCGTGCCGGACGAGTTCGCGATCTCCCTTGTCCCGGAAAGTGCCGCCGCCGCGCGCGACGCGGTCACCGAATTGCTGACGACGCAATTCTGCGCACTGGTCGGTGCGGAAATGACCTCCGATGTCGTCGTCGCCGACGCCCTGCTGGTCACATCGGAGCTGGTGACCAATGCCGTGGTGCACGCGGGGGGCGTCACCGGATTCGCGGCCGAACTCACCGGTGACGGCCTGCGGATCACCGTATCGGACGCGAGCCCCCGTCTGCCCGTCGTCGAAGCGGGCGGCGCCGGCTGGGTGGGCGGCGGCTACGGCTGGACCCTGGTGTGCCGGCTCGCCGAGCGGGTGGCGATCGACGTGAGCCCCCGCGGCAAGTCCATCACGGCTCTGGTCACCATGGCCTGATCGCCGGCCCGGGCCTTCTCCCGCCCGGCGGGAAATAATTCCTGAATTTCCCGGACGGCGATGTGTGAGGGCCGAATCGCCGGGCACGCGGTGGGCCGAGAGGGAATGACGGAAATTCTTATTGGGAGGGTTTTTCATGAGTGACAACATGTGGGGTTACGAGCCGACCTCCGGTTACATCGCCGGTGCCGACCTGACCGGATACAAGGTCGAGGCGACGGACGGCAGCATCGGCAAGGTCGACAAGCACTCGGACGAAGTGGGCTCCGCCTACCTGGTCGTCGACACCGGGGTGTGGATCTTCGGCAAGCACGTGCTGCTGCCCGCCGGAACGGTGAGCGGCGTCGACGCCGAGGCGCGGAAGATCTTCGTCGACCTCACCAAGGACCAGATCAAGGACTCCCCGGAGTTCGACAAGGACAAGCACATCGGCGACTCCGGCTACCACGAGCAGATCGGCGGCTACTACCGGAGCCACCGGCGCCCGTGACCGGTGCCGCAGCGCGGTGGAAGGGCCCCAGGAGGAGATCCTGGGGCCCTTCGCGCATGGGCGCTCACTCGTTCGGTCCCGGCCGGTGGGCGTGTCCGTCGGCCGACGGGCTCGTTCTGTGAGGTATGAGCGAGCGAGATGAGCCGGTCCTGCCGCGTGCCGCCGACCGACGAGGACCGACGCCGTCGGCGGACCGCATACCCCTCGACCGGGTCGAAGCGGTGCTCATCGAGCACTATCCGCGTCTGGTACGGCTCGCCTACCTCACCCTCCCGGACGACCGGGGCCGCCACCGCCGCGTCCTGGACGCGCACCGCCTCGTGCAACGGGCGCTGCCGCGCCTGGCCCGCACCGTCCGCGTGGATCCCGAGGGGGACGTCTACGCCTGGCTGCGCACCCGTATCGTCCGCGCGGCACTCTCGGCCGGCACCCTGCGCGGCGTACCGGCCGTCGTCGGTCTCCGCCTCTTCCCGCAGGCCGGCGGGGTGGCCGAACTCGAACTGGACCGCAGCCTGTCGGCGATGACCCCGCCCGCGCGGGCCGCCTACGCCCTGCTCGTGCTGGAGGGGCTGCCCGACGCCGAGGCCGCCCGGGTGACGGACGACCCGGAGGCCGTGCGGAGCGCACACACCCTGCGTGAACGGCTCGGCGCCGACGGAGAACGCGCACTCGCCTCGACCGAGTTCGACCCCTGCGTGGTGCAGACGACCCCGGACGACCTCCTGCGCCGGCGCCGCAACCACCGCCTGACGGCAGCCGCGTGCGGCCTCGCGGCACTCGCCGGATGCGTCGCGCTGACGGCGCAGCTGATGCGCCCGGCCACCACCGCCCCCGCGGACCCGGCGGCCGGGCCCCGGGCCGCCTCCTCCGCCGCGCTCGATCCCCGGCACCTGGTCCGTACCGGCCCGGAGAGCTGGGCGGACACCTCCCGCGTCGACCTCACGGCCTGGCCCGCCCGGGGAAGCCTGGCCGGCGACGAGGGGCTGCTCTCCCGGGCCCTGCGGGTGTGGAGCCACCCCGCCGCGTCCGTGCGGCGCTCGGTCGCTCCGGGCGCGACGGACGAAGGACCGGCCCGCCCGCCCCAGCTGCTCTACGCGGGGGAGCTGGGGGGCCACAGGATCGTCCTGTTCTACGACGGCCGGCGCACCGTCCGCTACACCGAACCCGTACGCGGCGGCACCGGGGGAGCGGCACTGGACATCGCCCGCGCAGACGGCTCGGGCGTCACCGACGCCTCGGCGCTCGCCCTCGTACGCGGACCGTCCTCGGCGCGGTATCTGCTCGCCCCGTGGATCTCCGAGGCCGGCCTCCGCGATCTGCGCGCACCCGACCGCTTCCCCGAACCGCTGCGGACCGAGGGGGGAGTGACCCCGGCCGTCCCCCTTCCCCCGGACCAGGGCTGCGGCGCCTGGCCCGCCCTGCAGCTCCGCTCGTCGTCCAGGATCGTGGAGAACCACCGCTTCCTGCTCACCGACCTGGGCGGGATGGCCCCCGCACACCTCACCTACCAGCCCCTGCCGGGGAGCGGGCCGAAGCCCCGCGCCGCCGCCCGCCCGGTCGAAGCCACCGGCCGGGACGCCCTGCTGGCGTGGTCCGGGACCTCCTGCACACTGCCGGGACTGGATGCCGGAGTGCGCGCCGTGAACAGCTGGGACTTCGCCGGCCAGCGACTGCCCGGTGGCGGCGGCGGTACGTGGAGCTGCGTACGGGCCGACACCTGGCAGGGCCCGGGCCAGGTCGTCGTCGGGATGCGGCCCGATACCGGCCGACGGCTGCTCCGCGCGGGGGCCGAGCGCAACACCGCGGCCTGCTCCCGCTTCGGACAGCATGTGGTGGCCTCGGTGATCTACCGAGACAAGGACGGGAACCGCTACCTGCTCGCCGCCGGATCGCGAGGCGTCACGCGGCTCACCGCGGCCGGACAGACCGCCGCCGCCACCACCCTCGCCGTGCGGAACCCCACGAGCACCGCCGTGGAGGCCCGTACGCGTACGGGCCAGGTGCTCAGGCCGCCGGGGAGCGGCTGAGGGTCACCAGGCGGTGTGACCGTGGGGGCTGCGGTCGGGGGCGTCCTGCAGGGCGACCCCGACGCTCAGCCGCTTGCCGACCGGCTCACGGCGGACCTCGAAGCTCTGGCAGACCATGAGGACCAGCTCCAGGCCGTGGCTTCCGATGCGCGTGGGATCGGAAGCCGAGGCGGTGGGGAACGCGGCGCCGGAGTCCCACATGACGATGTTCAGCGTCTCACCGTCGGATTCGAGGTCCAGGAGGCAGGGCCCCGGCGCGTACTTGCAGACGTTGGTGGCCAGCTCGCTGACCACCAGCTGGGCGACGTCGACGGCGCGGTCGGACACCTCCCACGCGTGCAGCACCCGGCCCTCGTGGACGAAGTCCCGTACGAAGGCCCGGGCGCGGGCGATCTCGGCGGACGTCATCTCGTACGCGGCGCTGCCGCGCACGAGCTCCGCCCCGTTCCGCCGGCCCGGTGCGATGTCGTTGTGGGCCACGCGCTGTTCCATGTATCCCCCGTCCGGTCGGCTGCCTTTCGCAGCTCTTGGGCCGACTACCCCGGTATGCCGGTTCCAAGCAGCTGTCAGGCCGCCGGGCCGGACCGGGCCGCTTCGACGGTGGCGTACAGGTTGAGGAAGGTGTCGGCACCGACCACCTGGAGGAGGCGCCGCACCGTCGGCGAGGGGGCGGCGATCCTCAGGTCGCCCCGGTCGTGCAGGGTGAACACGAGGCGGAGGAAGGAGGAGTCGGCGAAGGAGATGCCGGCGGCGTCGAGGATGAGCGCGCCGTGCTCGGCGAGCGCGGAATCGGCCCGCTCCTGGAGTGCGGGCAGCGCTTCGATGTCCACGTCCCCGTGCGGGGCGATGACCGGCACGGAGGAGGGCGCATCGAGGGCGTCTCGGGATGTCATGGGCAGATCTTCGCAGCCCGCCGGCGCTCCTGGCGGATCGGCCCCCTCAATTGCCCCTCGGCCCGCGCGGGCGGCTTTCCGCGCGGGGCGGCTCTCCGCGCGGGTGGCGGACGGACGCCCGGCCGAGCAGGCTGGGATCAGGTCGAGGCCGGACGGGTACGACAGGAGGGGCCGGTATGCGCGAGGAGTACCCGGAGCGCGCGGGGCCCGGCCGGGCGGTCCGCTGATGCCGCCGGAAAGCCGGCCACGTCGTCGGCGCGCCACCGCGTCCGAGCGGGAGGCCGCCCGGACGAAGGAACTTCCGGACCTCGTCACCGACGGGCTGCGGCTCCTGCTGTGCGGGATCAACCCGGGCCTCGGGTCGGCAGCCGCCGGGCACCACTTCGCGAACCCCGGAAACCGCCTGTGGCCGGCCCTGTTCCGGGCCGGGTTCACCCCGCGCGTGCTCTCCGGCGAGCAGGAGCGGGAACTGCTCCCGCTGGGGATCGGCATCACGAGCATGGTCCGCCGCCCCACCGCTCGTGCCGCGGAGCTCACCCGGGCCGAGCTCCGCGAGGGCGCGCGGGACCTTCGTATCCGGGTGCGCGCTCTGCGTCCGGACTGGCTCGCGATGCTCGGGATCGGTACCTACCGCACCGCCTTCGACGCCCCGCAGGCCGTCATCGGCCCCCAGGAGACGGTCATCGGCCCGACCCGGGTATGGGTGCTGCCCAACCCCAGCGGACTGAACGCCCACTATCCGCCCGCCGCCCTGGCCCGCGAGTTCGCCAGGCTCAGGGAGGCCATGGGACAGCCCTCCGCCGAGGAGCCGCCGGGCCGCTGACGCCCCGGATCACTCCCCGTCGCGGCCGCCCGTGCAGGCAGCGCCCGGCTCGGGGGTCTGCGGCCCCTGCACGTAGTGCGCGAAGAACTGCGCCACGCGCGGATCGTCCGCCCCGTCCACGGTGACCTGCTTGCCCCAGGCGGTCAGCATGATGGCCCCCGTCTGGTCCTTGTAGGGGCTCATGAGCGAGTACGGCGTCTTGGACACCCGGTCGGCGAGCTTCGCCACGTCCGCGGCGGGCGCGTCGTCGGTGTACGTCACCCAGACCGAACCGTGCTCCAGGGCGTGCACGGCGTTCATGTCGGGGATGGACTTCTTGTAGACCTCGCCGTCGCAGTTCATCCAGACCGGGTCGTGGTCCCCGCCGACCGGGGGCTTCATGGGGTAGTCGACGGCGTCGGTCACATGGTTGCGGGTGAGCTTCTTCGCGTCCCAGGACTTCTCGCCCTCGATCGGCCCGGTGGCCAGGTTCTCGTCCGTCTCGCCGGCGGAGGGCGTGGAGCCCTTCCCGTCGGCGGTCATCGAACTGTCCGAGCCGCCGGAGTCCGACTTGTCGAGGATCGTGTACGAACCGAAGGCGACGAGCCCGGCGACGACGACGGCGCTGAGGCTCACCGTCAGGATCCGGTTGCGCCGGTCCCGCGCACGGTCGGCGTTGCGCATCTGCTCTATTCGGGCCCTGCGGTCGTAGCTCATGTCGTGTGGTCCTTCTGCGAAGGGGGACGGGGACCGGCCTGGGCGGTGTCGGGGGGGCGGTTCCCGCCCGTGCACACCACGGGCGCCGATCGTAGTGGGTGGCCGCGTGCTCCATGTCACGTCGGGTGCGTAATCTGGGGGAAATCCGGGGTCGTGATACTGGAGTCTCTCCCCAGCCCCGGGAGGTGGAGCACGGACCGTCTGAACTGCAAGGATGTGGCTATGGACAAGCAGCAGGAATTCGTCCTCAGGACCCTTGAGGAGCGCGACATCCGGTTCGTACGGCTCTGGTTCACCGATGTCCTCGGATATCTGAAGTCCGTGGCGGTCGCCCCGGCCGAGCTGGAACAGGCGTTTGACGAGGGCATCGGCTTCGACGGCTCCGCGATCGAGGGCTTCGCGCGCGTCTACGAGTCGGACATGATCGCCAAGCCGGACCCGGGGACGTTCCAGATCCTGCCGTGGCGCGCGGAGGCGCCGGGCACGGCCCGGATGTTCTGCGACATCCTCATGCCGGACGGCTCGCCGTCCTTCGCGGACCCGCGTTTCGTGCTCAAGCGCATCCTGGCCAAGACCTCGGACCTGGGCTTCACCTTCTACACCCACCCGGAGATCGAGTTCTTCCTCCTGAAGGACAAGCCGGTCGACGGCACCCGGCCCACCCCGGCCGACAGCTCCGGCTACTTCGACCACACCCCGCAGAACGTCGGCATGGACTTCCGCCGCCAGGCGATCACGATGCTCGAATCCATGGGCATCTCGGTCGAGTTCAGCCACCACGAGGGCGCGCCGGGCCAGCAGGAGATCGACCTGCGGTACGCGGACGCGCTGTCGACGGCCGACAACATCATGACGTTCCGCCTGGTCATGAAGCAGGTGGCGCTGGAGCAGGGCGTACAGGCGACGTTCATGCCGAAGCCGTTCTCGGAGTACCCCGGCTCGGGCATGCACACCCACCTCTCCCTCTTCGAGGGCGACCGCAACGCGTTCTACGAGTCCGGCGCGGAGTACCAGCTCTCCAAGGTCGGCCGCTCCTTCATCGCGGGCCTGCTGCGCCACGCCGCGGAGATCTCCGCCGTCACCAACCAGTGGGTCAACTCCTACAAGCGCATCTGGGGCGGCTCCTCCCGCGCCGCGGGCGCCGGCGGCGAGGCCCCCTCGTACATCTGCTGGGGCCACAACAACCGCTCCGCGCTGATCCGCGTCCCCATGTACAAGCCCGGCAAGACCGGCTCCGCCCGCGTCGAGGTCCGCTCCATCGACTCCGGCGCCAACCCGTACCTGACGTACGCGGTCCTCCTCGCCGCCGGCCTCAAGGGCATCGAGGAGGGCTACGAACTCCCGGCCGGCGCCGACGACGACGTCTGGGCCCTCTCCGACGCGGAACGCCGCGCGATGGGAATCGAACCCCTCCCGCAGAACCTGGGCGAGGCGATCTCCCTGATGGAGAAGAGCGAACTGGTCGCGGAAACCCTGGGCGAGCACGTCTTCGACTTCTTCCTGCGCAACAAGAAGCGGGAGTGGGAGGAGTACCGCAGCGAGGTCACGGCCTTCGAACTGAAGGCGCTGCTGCCGGTGTTGTAGGCGCGGCGGCTTGAAGAGCGCAACGCGGGCGGGGCGCCTGGTACAACCGGGTTGCCCCCGCCCGTGCGTTGGGATGTCAGGCCGTCGGAGGAGACGCATGTCGAGTTCGGACTTTCCGCCGGTGCGGGCGGCGGGGCGCGGGCCGGCCTGGTACCGAGGGGACTGCCACGTCCACTCCGTCCACTCGGACGGCGAGCTCACCCCGGAGGCGCTGGTCGCCGGGGCGCGCGCCGTCGGGCTCGACTTCATCGCGACGACGGAGCACAACGCGGCAGCGAGGCCGGGCGTTTGGGGTCATCTGGCCGCCGATGACTTCTTGATCCTGCTGGGTGAAGAGGTGACCACGAGGACCGGGCACTGGCTCGCGCTCGGCATCGAATCCGGCGAGGTCATTGACTGGAACCACCAGGCCGGGGACGGGCGGACGGGGGCGTGCCTGGACCGGGTCCACCGGGCAGGGGGCGTGTGCGTGGCCGCGCACCCGCGTGCGCCGTACCCGTCGGGCGACTTCATGTTCCCGTTCCCCGGCTTCGACGTGGTGGAGGTCTGGAACGGACTGTGGACGTCGGACCGCCCTTGGAACGCCGACAACGATGCGGCTCTGGCCGAGTGGGCGCGGTCCCTGGCAGCGGACATCCGCACGGGCTCGTGGCGCCCGGCGATGGGCAACAGCGATACCCACCTGGAGGGGCAGATCGGCACCCCTCACACCGTGGTCCTCGCCGAGGAACTGAGCACGGCGGCAGTTCTGGCCGGAATCCGCGCCGGCCGCAGCTGGATCGCCGAATCGACGGACGTGGAGGGGTCGTTCACCGCCCGCGCCGATGATCGCGTCGCCGGACTGGGAGAGCGCCTGGCGACGCACGGCGGGCAGGCGGAGGTTCGCGCGGCCGTACGAGGCGTCCCGGCGGGGACCGTCGGTTTCCACACGGACCGGGGCGAGGTCCACCAGGCGTCGCTGCCCGAGGACGGCGCGGGAACGGTGCGGTGGAACACGACAGCGGAACGGTCGGCGTTCGTCCGCATCGAGGTCCGCCACCCCGACGGGCACGCCGCCGCACTCACCAATCCGATCATCCTGGCCTGACGGGGCCCGGGCCGCAGACCGGACGTTCACGGCGGCGAGCAGCAGGTCACGCGCGTAGAGGTTTACGATGCCGGGATGCGCACAGACATCCGCGGGGGTGCTCAGGCCCTCTTGGTCAACGGCACTGTCGGTGTGGGAAAGACCAGTGTTGCCGAGGCGGTGGGCGACCTTCTTGCCGACGCCGGCGCCCCTCACGCGGTGCTCGACCTCGACTGGCTGAGGAAGTCGTGGCCCGCGCCTCCCGGTGACCGTTTCAACTTCGGCTTGCTGCTGCGGAACCTGCGGAGTGTCGCAGTCAACTATCTCGATGCGGGAGCGACCCGCCTGGTTTTGGCCGGTGTGGTCGAGCGCCAGGACGAGCGGAAGCAGCTGGCCGATGCCGTAGGCGTGGATCTCACGGTGTGCTGGCTGCGAGCCGAACTCCCAGTCGTCCACCAGCGCCTGGCCCGGCGCCACGCCGACGAGCTCGAAGCGCTGCGATGGCACCTGGACCGATCCGCCGAGCTGGACGCCATCCTCGGCCGGGCCGCAGTCGACGACTTCACCGTCGATACCACCACCAGCTCCGTCCACGATGCCGCCGTATCCGTGATCAGAGCGGCCAACTGGCAGTGACCAGGGTGTCCCACGAGTTCTGCTGAGGGGCCTCGCTTCAACGCGGCGGCTCTGCCCCGGCGATGAAGCGGGCGATCTCGTCGGCGGCGCCGAGCGGGAGGGTCGCGAGGTCCGTCTCGGGCAGGTCCGAGAGGGCCGTGCGCAGTTGTGCTGCCAGGTCCGGCAGCAGCGTCCAGACTGGCGGCGGCACATTCACGGTGGCGAGCAGCAGGTCGCCCGGGTAGAAGTACGCGTCGAGCAACGGATCGTCCACCAGGAGGCGCACGGCGAGCGGGACGACGTTCGGCAGTGCCACCCCCTGCGAGACGAGTGTCCGCAGGTCCGCCGCCCGCAGTTCGCGCAGCGGTACGCGTCGCAGGGTATGCACCTTCCGTACCAGGTGGGTCGCATCGGCGGGCGGATCCGGCCAGCGGGGCGGGTCCAGCTCATCGAGCGTGCGGTCGAGGTGCAGCAGAAGGGCCATGGCGTTCATTGTCGACCTCCCACGTGTGCCGTCCGGCGTGACCGGCGAACAGGCAGCAAGCGTCGCCGTCGTGCCCGGGACTGTCCGATGAGTCAACCGCAGTCGAATGGCTGACCCCGGCCGAGGTCGCGGCACGGATGGCCGAGGTCTACGCGGTCCGGGTTGCCGATGCCCTGCTCGACGGTGCGCCGCAGGTACGCACGCACGACGGCAGGGCGTTCGCTCAGCTGGCTGAAGACATCGCGGAAGAGGGGTAGTCGTGTCGCAGACCGAAGGTGCGCGTCTGTTTCGGGAGAGTTGGATCGACGGCGTGCGGCGGCACTTTCCCGGGGAGCCGAAGGCCGGGTACGTCACGCCGTGGGAGGAGGCCCCGCAGTGGGAGCGGGAGGCGGCCGGGGCGGTGTACGCGCAGGTGCGGCAGTTCGTTGAGGTGAGCGGCGGGCACGTGGCGCGGCTGTCCCGGGAGCAGAAGGGGCGGTTCGTCGCCCTGTGCTGGACGGCCCAGATGTACAAGCACTTCGAGGAGCCGAAGCCCGGATACGTCGCGGACTGGGCTGACTTGCCGGAGTGGCAGCGGGAGACCGATGCCGGCATCTTCGAGGCGATCGAGGCCGAGCGGCCGCCTGCGGCGTAGCGGAGTGGTCGACGCCGGGGACGTTATTCAGGGAGGGCGGTGATGCGACTGGTCAGCCACGAGGCGGAGAGGGCGGCCATCGATCCTAGTCGAGGCCGTTGGGTGGCTCGGTGAAATCGATGGTCAAGGCTGTGGGGTTGCTGGAAGCGGCCAGTGGCGGTCGTCGGGTGGCTCGCGCGCCGGTGTCCACGGCGACGCCCAGGTCGCGCCGCATCGCCTCTCTCATGACGCCTATGAGGGACCAGAGCGCATGCTGCGCTTCGGCGGCTGAGCGCGAGGTCTCGCCCGGTCGGGGGCTTTCCTGTTCCAGGCGCTTGATCTGTCCATAGACCCCGTTCAACGCCTCGTTCAGTTCGTGAGCAGGAACGATCACCGCGTCGGGGGCGATCATCAGAGCCTCGGACCATCGGTCACGGTAGGCGTCCTTGGTGCCTTCCAGCGCCGCCACGTCCTCCCGCCCGACGGTGCCATCGCGCATGACGTACAGGTGACGGCTGAGTGCCGTGGCGAACTGCCGTGCGTCCCGGTGCAGTTGTGTGTAACAGCTGCGGCGTACCTCACGATTCTCGCGAGCCTCCTGGATGGCATGGGCCATCTCCAACTCACGCTTCTTTGTACGGTCGGCGCCCCGCTGGGTGAGCAGCGCGCCCCCAAGCGTGCCCGCTACACCGGTGATCGCGATCAGTACCGCCCCCAGGTCCATTCGGTCACCCTAGGCGGCACCACGAAACGAAGCGGGCGATCTCGCGCGCGGCGTCCCGGGGGAGATCGGCGTATGCCGACTCCGGCAGGGCCGAGGCGACGGTGCGCAGCTCCTTCGCGAGCTCCGGTAACAGGTCCCAGACCGTCGCGGGCACGTTCACGGTGGCGAGCAGCAGGTCGCCCGGGTAGAAGTACGCGTCGAGCAGCGGATCGTCCACCAGGAGGCGTACGGCGAGCGGTACGACGTACGGCAGCGCCACCTGCTGGGAGACGAGTGTGCGCAGGTCCGCCGCCCGCAGTTCGCGCAGCGGTACGCGCCGCAGCGCATGCACCGCCCGCACCGGGCGGGTCGCGTCGGCGGCCGGCTCGGTGCGGGCGCGGCGGATCCAGCTCATCGAGCGTGCGGTCCAGGTGCAGCAGAAGGTCCATGGCGTTCATTGTCGGCCGCGCCGTACGTGTGCCATCCGGCGCGGCAGCGGGAACCCGGACACCCGTGCGAGCCGTCCTACCGTAGACGTCGGTGTGACCGGGAGGACGTGTATGTCGCGAGGTTGGAAGGTCGTTGCGGTTCTGCTGGCCGTCGGGGGTGTTGCCGAGGCGGTGCGCAGGCGGCGGAGGGCGGACTGGGTGGGGCGGGCGAACAGGGAGCTCGACGTCCGGGACCGGGTGTTGCGCGAGCGGGATTCCGGGACCCTCGACCTTCGGCACGAGGCCCATCGGCTGCGCGAACTCGGCGACGGAGCAGGCGCGTTGGAGGTCCACGGGCGACTGCTGGCCGCCCGGGCGGAGGCGCTGGGCGGGGATCACCCGGATGTGCTCGTCACGCGCTTCAACCATGCCGGGCATCGATGGGAGGCCGGGGACAGGGACGGTGCTCTGATGGCATACGAGCAAGTCCTGGCCGACATGGTGCGGGTGCTGGGGGAGGACGATCCCAGTACGCGATGGACCCGGAACGTGCTGGCGAGCCGGAAGAAGGAAGCGGAGGACACCCCGTGACCACCCTGTGGCGCCCCACGGGCCCCGAAGAGCTGGACCTCGTGCGCGAGCTGAACTGGCGCGCCTGGCCCCCTCGCCTGCCCGAACAGCCGATCTTCTACCCGGTCCTCAACGAGGACTACGCGATCCGGATCGCCCGCGACTGGAACGTCAAGCACAGCGGCGTCGGCTACGTGACCCGCTTCGAGGTCGAGACGGAGTTCCTGAGCCGGTACCCGGTGCAGCAGGCCGGTGGCCGGACGATCCTCGAACTGTGGGTCCCGGCGGAGGAGCTGGACGAGTTCAACGCGCACATCGTGGGCGAGATCGAGGTGACCCACGAGTTCCGCTGAGGGGGCTCCCTGCCCGACAATGGACGGAACCAGGGGGAACGGGGGAGGTACACCATGTTTGCGGTTCTCATCGTGTTCGGGCTGCTCCTGAGCGCCATCGTGTTCCTGATCGTGAAGGTGAACCTGCGGCACCGGCGGCGTACGCACGCCTTCGAGGGCCAGGAGATCGAACGGCAGTACAGCGCGGAGATACGCAACATCCGCGCCGCCAACACCTCGGTGGCGATCCACAACGGCTTCGTCAACGGCGGCAACGAGTACCGGCCCGGGCGCCGCTGAAACCTGAGGTAGTCTTTCGCATCCCCGCACGGGGACACGACCAAGGAGGTGGGACCCATTACCGCTGTATCGACCCGGGTGCTCCCCTCCCGCGAACGCGTGGCCGACCGCAATTAAGGGCCTGTCGCGGAGCACCCCTCGGCGTTCCTCCGAAAGGCTCCGCACCATGCCGGTCCCGCTGTCACCGTCCGACCTCTCCTCCCTCGCCGCCACCCTCCGCGCCGCCGGCTGCGTCTTCGCCGAGGACGAGGCCGCGCTCATCGCCGCCACCGCCGCCGATCCCGCCCAGCTCGCCGCCATGGCCGAACGGCGCGCCGCCGGGCACCCTCTGGAACACGTCCTCGGCTGGGCCGAGTTCGCCGGGCTGCGGATCGCCGTCGACCCCGGCGTCTTCGTCCCCCGCCGCCGCACCGAGTTCCTGATCGACCGGGCCGTCGCCCTCGCCCCGGACCCGGCCGTCGTGGTCGACCTGTGCTGCGGCTCCGGCGCGCTCGGCGCCGCGCTCGCCGCCGCGCTGGACCGGGTCGAGCTGCACGCCGCCGACGTCGAGCCCGCCGCCGTACGCTGCGCCCGGCGCAACGTCGGGGACCGGGGGCGGGTGTACGAGGGCGACCTCTTCGCACCCCTGCCCGGCGCCCTGCGCGGCCGCGTCGACGTACTCCTCGCCAACGTGCCGTACGTACCGACCGGCGACGTCGCCCTCCTCCCCGCCGAGGCCCGCGTCCACGAACCGCTCGTCGCGCTCGACGGCGGCGGCGACGGCCTCGACGTCCTGCGCCGGGTCGCCGCGGAGGCGCCGCGCTGGCTCGCCCCGGGCGGCAGCCTCCTCGTCGAGACGAGCGAACGGCAGGCGGACACCGCCGCGGGGGTCCTGGCGGACAGCGGGCTCGTGACGCGCGTCGACTCCTGCGAGGAGCGGTACGCGACCGTCCTCACCGGGACGCTCCCCGCACGCCGCGCCCGCACCGCCTAAACTCCGAAGGCTGGGAGCTGATCGGGCGGCGAGCGGGAGAGCGCGGGATGACCATGGTGCCGGGGCGCAGGAGCAGTACGTTCACCCGACTGCTGCGGCACGGATTCACCGACCCGTCCGCCGCCGAGCGGCTGCTCGACCTGCCGGACTTCGCCTCCGTACGCACCGACTCCGTGCTCCTCGACGCGCTCGGGGCCACCGCCGACCCCGACCTCGCGCTGCGCGGCCTCGTCCGGCTGGTCGAGGCGGAGGAGGCGGGGGAGCGGCAGATCCTGCTGGACACCCTGGTCACCGCGAAGCCCCTGCGGGACCGGCTGCTCGGGGTGCTCGGCGCGTCCGAGGCGCTCGGGGACCACCTGGCCCGGCACCCGCGCGACTGGCAGGCGCTCGTCACGTACGAGGCAGCCGACCTGCACCCCGGGGTCGCCGAGTTCGAGCAGGAGCTGGCCGGGGCGGACGGGCCGGACGCCCTGCGCGTCGGCTACCGGCGGTGCCTGCTGTCCATCGCCGCCCGGGACGTCTGCGGCACCACCGACGTCGCGGAGACCGCCGCCGAGCTGGCCGACCTCGCCACCGCGACCCTGCGCGCCGCACTCCGTATCGCCTCGGCCGCCGCCCCCGACGACGCCGCGCAGTGCCGGCTCGCGGTCATCGCGATGGGCAAGTGCGGCGGGCACGAGCTGAACTACGTCTCCGACGTGGACGTCATCTTCGTCGCCGAGCCCGCCGACGGCGCCGAGGAGAGCGGGGCCATGCAGGCAGCGACCCGGCTCGCCTCCCACCTCATGCGGATCTGCTCCGACACCACCGTCGAGGGCACCATCTGGCCCGTCGACGCCAACCTCCGCCCCGAGGGCCGCAACGGCCCCCTCGTCCGCACGCTCTCCTCGCACCTCGCGTACTACCAGCGCTGGGCCAAGACCTGGGAGTTCCAGGCGCTCCTGAAGGCCCGGCCGGTCGCCGGGGACCGGGCGCTCGGCGAGGAGTACGTCGAGGCGGTGTCGCCGCTCGTCTGGCAGGCCGCGGACCGGGAGAACTTCGTCCCCGACGTGCAGAAGATGCGCCGCCGCGTCGTGGACACCATCCCCGCCGACCGCGTCGACCGCGAGCTGAAGCTCGGCCCCGGCGGGCTGCGGGACGTCGAGTTCGCCGTCCAGCTCCTCCAGCTCGTGCACGGCCGCAGCGACCCGTCCCTGCGTAGCGGATCGACCCTGGAGGCGCTGGGGGCGCTCGCCGAGGGCGGTTACGTGGGGCGCGTCGACGCCGTACAGCTGGACGACGCCTACCGCTTCCTGCGCGCCATGGAGCACCGCATCCAGCTCTACCGGCTGCGCCGCACCCACCTCGTCCCCGACGAGGAGCCCGACCTGCGGCGCCTCGGCCGCTCCCTCGGGCTGCGCACCGACCCCATCGCCGAGCTGAACCAGGCATGGCGGCGGCACGCGTCCGTGGTGCGGCGCCTGCACGAGAAGCTGTTCTACCGGCCGCTGCTCGACGCCGTCGCCCAGCTCGCGCCCGGCGAGTCCCGGCTCAGCACCAAGGCCGCCACCGCCCGGCTCGTCGCCCTCGGTTACGAGGACCCGGCCGCCGCCCTCCGCCACCTGGAGGCGCTGTCGTCCGGGGTCTCCCGCAAGGCCGCCATCCAGCGCACCCTGCTGCCCGTGCTCCTCGGCTGGTTCGCGGACTCCGCCGACCCGGACGCCGGACTCCTCGGCTTCCGCAAGGTGTCCGACGCGCTCGGCAAGACGCCGTGGTATCTGCGGCTCCTGCGCGACGAGGGGGCCGCCGCCGAGAACCTCGCCCGGGTCCTGTCGGCCGGGCGGCTCGCCCCGGACCTGCTGCTGCGCGCCCCCGAAGCCGTCTCCATCCTCGGCGACCCGCAGGGCCTCGCCCCGCGCAGCCGGGACCACCTGGAGCAGGAGGTGCTGGCCGCCGTCGGCCGCGCGGACGACGCGGAGACGGCCGTCGCGGTGGTGCGCGGGGTGCGCAGGCGCGAGCTGTTCCGGACGACGGCCGCCGACCTCATCGGCTCGTACGGTACGGAGGACAGCCCCGCCGAGCCCGATCCCGGGGCCCTCGTGGACCGGGTCGGCAGCGCCGTCACGGACCTGAACGCCGTCACCATCGCCGGTGCGCTGCGGGCCGCCGTCCGCGCGGAGTGGGGGGACACCCTGCCGACCCGGTTCGCCGTCATCGGCATGGGGCGGTTCGGCGGGCACGAGCTGGGATACGGCTCCGACGCGGACGTCCTCTTCGTCCACGAGCCCCGGGAGGGTGTGGACGAGCAGGAGGCGGGGCGGGCGGCGAACCGTGTGGTCTCCGAGATGCGGCGCCTCCTCCAGCTGCCCACCGCGGACCCGCCGCTCCTCATCGACCCGGACCTGCGCCCCGAGGGCAAGAACGGGCCCCTCGTGCGCACCCTGAAGTCGTACGACGCGTACTACCGGCGCTGGTCCCTCGGCTGGGAGAGCCAGGCCCTGCTGCGGGCCGAGCCGATGGCGGGGGACATGGACCTGGGAGCGGAGTTCGCGGAGCTGATCGACCCCCTGCGGTATCCGGCGGACGGGCTCGGCGACGACGCGGTCCGCGAGATCCGGCGGCTCAAGGCCCGGATGGAGGCCGAGCGGCTGCCGCGCGGGGCGGACCCGACGCTCCACACGAAGCTGGGGCGCGGCGGGCTGAGCGACGTCGAGTGGACGGTCCAGCTGATGCAGATGCGCCACGGCCACGAGATCCCGGGCCTGCGCACCACCCGCACCCGCGCCGCGCTGGCCGCGGCGTGCGCGGCGGGCCTGATCCCGGAGGACGACGCCCGGACCCTGGACGAGGCGTGGGTCCTCGCGACCCGCGTCCGCAACGCGGTGATGCTCGTACGGGGGCGCCCCGGCGACACGTTCCCCTCGGTCCCCCGCGAGCTGACCGCGGTGGGGCGGTACCTGGGGTACGAGGAGGGGCACGTCGGGGACATGCTGGACGACTACCGCCGGGTGACGCGGCGGGCGCGGGGGGTTGTGGACGAGCGGTTCTACGGTGCCTGAGCCCGTGGGGCGCTGCCCCGGGGGCTAACGCCGGGTCGCCGCTGGTTCGCGCTGGGGCTGCACCCCCAGCGCGCGGAGCCGCGGGCGACGGTCCGCCTTCGGCGGGATCCACCGGGGCAGCCGGTGCGGCAGCGACCCGTACCACGCGTACGACACCGCGTAACCGAACGCCAGGCACGCCATGCCCCCCACCGCGTCCAGCCAGAAGTGGTTCGCCGTCGACACGATGACCATCAGGGTGACCGCCGGGTACAGCAGCCCCAGGATGCGGGCCCAGGGGGCCGAGGCCAGGGCGAAGATGGTCAGGCCGCACCACAGGGACCAGCCGATGTGCATCGACGGCATGGCCGCGTACTGGTTGGACATGTTCTTGAAGTTGCCCGATGCCATCGAACCCCAGGTCTGGTGGACCAGGACCGTGTCGATGAAGTGCCCGCCGTTCATCAGGCGGGGCGGCGCCAACGGATAGAGGTAGTAGCCGAGGAGCGCGACGGCCGTGGTCGCGAACAGGGCCAGCCTGGCTGCCGCGTACCGGCCGGGATGCCGCCGGAACAACCATACGAGCACACTGATCGTGACGATGAAGTGCAGCGTCGCGTAGTAGTAGTTCATCGAGACGATGAGCCATGTCACCGAGTTGACCGCGTGGTTGACGGACTGCTCGACCGCGATGCCGAGGAAGCGTTCGACCGACCACAGCCAGTCCGCGTTGGCGAGCGCCGCGGCCTTCTGCTCCGGGACCGCGTTGCGCACGAGCGAGTACACCCAGTAACTCACCGCGACGAGCAGGATTTCGAACCAGAGGCGGGGCCGCCGGGGTGACCGGGGGGAGCGCAGCCGGGACGCGGCGTGAGCGAAGGGTCTGTCGAGGGCTCTGCCGAGCCCGTGTGTGCGACCGGACTGCTTCGTGTTCGCCTTGGGAGCCGCCTCGTTCACGATGGGTGACGGGGTGGCCTCCGTGCGGCCTTCCTGTCGTTTCACGCTCAATTCACCCATAGGCACAGAGTCTGCCAGATTTGCCTTCTCTGCCCGATGATCCTCCGGCGGGGCGCGAGTTGCACGTCCGAAGGGGGTGCCCGGCTGCGCGCGACAGGCCGGTTACGCCCCCGCGTGCGACCCTGGAAGGGAGGCGGGGGCGGCGTTGTCCTGGCCGGGGCCCGCCGCGGTGGAGCCGCGTACGACCAGCTCCGGCATGAAGACGAACTCGCTGTGCGGGGCGGGCGTGCCGCCGATCTCCTCCAGGAGGGTGCGCACGGCGGCCTGGCCCATCGCCGTCACCGGCTGGCGGATCGTGGTCAGCGGCGGGTCGGTGAACGCTATGAGCGGCGAGTCGTCGTACCCCACCACCGACAGCTCGCGCGGGACCTCGCGGGAGAGCCGGCGGGCGGCCCTGATCGCGCCGAGCGCCATCATGTCGCTCGCGCACACCACCGCCGTGCAGCCGCGTTCCATCAGCGCGGAGGCGGCGGCCTGGCCGCCCTCCAGGGTGTAGAGGGAGTGCTGGACCAGCTCCTCGACCTCGTCCGCCGTGAGGTTCAACTGCTCGCGCATCGTGGCGTGGAAGCCCTCGATCTTGCGGAGCACCGGCACGAAGCGCTTCGGGCCGACCGCGAGTCCGATCCGGGTGTGGCCCAGCGACACCAGATGCGTCACCGCCAGCCGCATCGCGGCCCGGTCGTCCGGCGAGATGAAAGGTGCCTGCACCTTGGGCGAGAAACCGTTGACCAGCACGAAGGGCACGCCCTGGGCGCGCAGTTGCTCGTAACGCCCCATGTCGGCGGAGGTGTCGGCGTGCAGCCCGGAGACGAAGATGATCCCGGAGACGCCCCGGTCGACCAGCATCTCGGTCAGCTCGTCCTCGGTGGAGCCGCCCGGGGTCTGGGTCGCGAGGACCGGGGTGTAGCCCTGCCGGGTCAGCGCCTGCCCGATGACCTGGGCGAGCGCCGGGAAGATCGGGTTCTCCAGTTCGGGCGTGATCAGGCCGACGAGCCCCGCGCTGCGCCTGCGTAGCCGTACGGGCCGTTCGTAGCCGAGTACGTCGAGCGCCGCGAGGACGGATTCGCGGGTGGCAGCGGCTACCCCGGGCTTGCCGTTCAGTACACGGCTGACCGTCGCTTCGCTGACCCCCGCCTGAGTTGCGATATCGGCAAGCCGTGCGGTCATGGCATTGGACTGTACCGGGAGCGGGTCGGATTGCCCACCATGCGCAGGAATCGGGCGGGACCGGCCGCCCCGGGGCAACCCGAGCCGTGCTCGGCCGCATCCGGCGGCAACGTCTTGCAAGGTCTTGCGGGCCCGCTTTGCCGGCTGCGGTCAGATCGTCGCACTGCGGAATCGGGGCTGGTGAGCCTGGTGTGGCAGGGATCCGGGAGTTTCGTCAAGTGGCTTGACGGCAACCTTGAGGACACGCCAATGTAACGATCGCCGGAGCTTGCAGAAATCTTCCGCAAAGTCTTTCGGTCGTCTTTCATCCTTGTTACGTTCACGTCGACCCGGCGCCGCGACGGAGCGGTACGGCAGTTGAAGGAGTTCAGATGCGACGTGGCATAACGGCCACCGCCCTGGTCGCGGCCCTGGCGCTCGCGGCGACCGCCTGCGGCAGCGACGACAAGTCCGACGGCGGTTCCAAGAGCTCGGGCGAGCTCTCCGGCACCGTGACGTGGTGGGACACCTCCACCGCGGGCAGCGAGGACAAGGTCTTCAAGAAGATCGCCGAGGGCTTCGAGAAGCTGCACCCGAAGGTCGACGTCAAGTACGTCAACGTGCCCTTCGGTGACGCGCAGAACAAGTTCAAGAACGCGGCGCAGGCCGGCTCCGGCGCCCCCGACGTGATCCGCTCCGAGGTCGCCTGGACCCCCGAGTTCGCGGACCTCGGCTACCTGGCCCCGCTGGACGGCACCCCCGCCCTGCAGAAGCAGGACGACTTCCTGAAGCAGGCCGCCGCGTCCACCAAGTACAACGGCAAGACGTACGCGGTGCCGCAGGTGATCGACTCCATGGGCATCTTCTACAACAAGAAGATGTTCAAGGAGGCCGGCGTCGAGGTCCCCACCACCATCGACGAGCTGAAGACCGTCTCCAAGAAGATCAAGGCGAAGACCGGCAAGACCGGCTTCTACCTGCGCGGCGACGACGCCTACTGGTTCCTTTCCTTCCTGTACGGCGAGGGCGGCGACATGGTCAACGCCGCCGACAAGACCGTCACCATCGACGACGCGGCCGGTGTCAAGGCCATGAAGGTCGTCAAGGACCTGGTCGACTCGGGCGCCGCCAAGACGGACGCCACGGACGGCTGGGAGAACATGCAGGCGTCGTTCAAGAACGGCGACGTCGCGATGATGATCAACGGCCCCTGGGCCGTCGCCGACACCTACACCGGCAAGGAGTTCAAGGACAAGGCCAACCTGGGCGTCGCCCCGGTCCCGGCCGGCTCCGCCGCGCAGGGCGCCCCGCAGGGCGGTCACAACCTGGCCGTCTACGCCGGTTCCAAGAACCTGGACGCCTCCTACGCCTTCGTCGACTACATGACCTCCGTCAAGACGCAGGCCCAGGTCACCAAGGAGCTGAACCTCCTGCCGACCCGTACCTCCGCCTACGCCCAGGAGCCGGTCGTCAACAACGAGATCGTCGGCTTCTTCAAGCCGGTCGTCGAGAGCGCCGTCGAGCGCCCCTGGATCCCGGAGACCGGCAGCCTCTTCGCGCCGCTCGTCACCGAGTACACCAAGGTCCTCACCGGGCAGACGACCCCGGAGAAGGCGGTCAAGGCGACCGGCGACTCCTACCGCAAGCTCCTCAAGGGCTGGAAGTAACTCAGGAAGGCAGGCCGGCTGATGGCTGTCCACACCAGCCAGTCGGTGGTGAAGGCCGCGGGCGACGACGTCGCCCGCGGCCGGAGCCGCGGTACTGGTAACCCCCCGCCGCCGGGACGGATACGGCGGGCCCTGTCGACGCACTGGTACGCCTGGACGATGGTGGCCCCGGTCGTCGTCGTGATCGGCGTGATCATCGGTTACCCCCTGGTCCGCGGCATCTACCTGTCGCTGACCGACGCCAACGAGCGCAACGTCGCGCGGTCCATCGGGGTCAACCACCTGCCCGCCACGTACAAGTTCGTCGGCCTGGACAACTACGCCGACGCGCTCACCGGCAACCAGTTCCTCGGCACGCTCGGGTGGACCCTGGTGTGGACGGTCTCCTGCGTGGCCATCACCTTCGGCCTCGGCATGGCCCTGGCCAACATCCTCAACCGGAAGATCGCCGGACGCTCCGCGTACCGGATGGCGCTCATCCTGCCCTGGGCCATCCCCGGCTTCGTCTCCGTCTTCGCCTGGCGCTTCCTCTACAACCAGGACCGCGGGCTGCTCAACAAGATCCTCGCCGGCGGCGGCATCGACGGCATCGACTGGCTGGGCGACCCCACGATCGCCAAGATCTCCGTCATCGTCGTCAACGTCTGGCTCGGCGTGCCGTTCATGATGGTCGCCCTGCTCGGCGGCCTCCAGTCCATCCCCAGCGAGCAGTACGAAGCCGCGGAGATGGACGGCGCCACCGCCTGGCAGCGCTTCCGCCACGTCACACTGCCCGGACTGCGGCCGGTCTCCACGACCGTCATCCTGCTCTCCACCATCTGGACCTTCAACATGTTCCCGGTGATCTTCCTGCTCACCCGCGGCGGACCCGGCGAAGCCACCCAGATCCTGGTCACCCAGGCGTACAAGTTCTCCTTCGAGATCAGCCCGCGCGACTTCGCGCAGTCCTCCACCTGGGGTGTGCTGATCCTCGTACTCCTGCTGATCTTCGCCGCGGTCTACCGGCGAGTCCTGCGCACCCAGGGAGACGACTGGTGACCACCGCACCCACCCCCACCGCGCGGCACTCCGCGCAGCGCCCGGCCAGGATCCGGCGGCGCGGCGAGCGCTCGCCGCTGGCCTCCACCGCCCTGCACCTGACGCTGATCGTCGCGTCCGTGATCGCCGTCTTCCCCGTGCTGTGGGTCCTGCTCACCTCGCTGAAGCCCGCCGAGTTCGCCACCACCACGGACTTCTTCAAGGACACGACGTTCGAGAACTACACGAACCTCATCCAGGACACGAAGTTCCTGACCTGGTTCGGCAACTCGCTGATCGTCGCGGGCCTCACCACGCTCATCGGCGTCATCGTCTCGGCCTCCACCGGCTACGCCGTCAGCCGCTTCCGGTTCCCCGGCAAGCGCGGGCTGATGTGGACGCTGCTGGTCACCCAGATGTTCCCGGTCGCCGTCCTCATCGTGCCGATCTACAACATCATGGCGGGCATGGGGCTGCTCAACAAGCCCGCCGGTCTCGTCATCACGTACCTGACCATCTCGGTGCCGTTCTGCGCCTGGATGATGAAGGGCTTCTTCGACACCATCCCGCGCGAGATCGACGAGTCCGGGCAGGTCGACGGACTCACCCCGTTCGGCACCTTCTGGCGGCTCATCCTGCCGCTGGCCAAGCCGGGCCTCGCGGTCACAGCGTTCTACTCCTTCATCACCGCCTGGGGCGAGGTGGCGTACGCCTCCGCCTTCATGGTCGGCGAGGACAACCTCACCCTCGCGGGCGGCCTCCAGCTGTTCGTCAACCAGTACGGCGCCCAGTGGGGCCCGATGACCGCCGCGTCCGTACTGATCGCGATACCCGCGGCCCTGGTGTTCCTGTTCGCCCAGAAGCACCTCGTCACCGGCATGTCCGCCGGAGCCGTCAAGGGCTGAGCACCGCCCGTACGACCGCACGCACCAGTCACGGTGGCGCCGGAATCCCGACCCGGTCCCGGCGCCACCCCCCACCCAGACACCCCAGGGACGACATGACCCAGCACCTCGCTGCCCCCTCCACCGGCACGTCCGACGACGCCGCCGGCCACCGCACCGGCTGGTGGCAGGACGCGGTGATCTACCAGGTCTATCCGCGCAGCTTCGCCGACGGCAACGGTGACGGCATGGGCGATCTCGCAGGCGTACGCGGCAGACTCCCGTACCTCAAGGAGCTCGGCGTCGACGCGGTCTGGCTCAGCCCGTTCTACGCGTCCCCGCAGGCGGACGCCGGGTACGACGTCGCCGACTACCGGGCCATCGACCCGATGTTCGGCAGCCTCCTGGACGCCGACGCGCTGATCCGCGACGCCCACGACCTGGGCCTGCGGATCATCGTCGACCTGGTGCCCAACCACTCCTCCGACCAGCACGAGTGGTTCAAGCGCGCGCTCACCGAGGGCCCCGGCTCCGCGCTGCGCGACCGCTACCACTTCCGCCCCGGCAAGGGCGCCGACGGCGAACTCCCGCCCAACGACTGGGAGTCCATCTTCGGCGGCCCCGCCTGGACCCGCACGGTGAACCCGGACGGCACCCCCGGCGACTGGTACCTCCACCTCTTCGCGCCCGAGCAGCCCGACTTCAACTGGGAACACCCGGCCGTCGCCGACGAGTTCCGCTCGATCCTGCGCTTCTGGCTCGACATGGGCGTCGACGGCTTCCGCGTGGACGTCGCGCACGGCCTGGTCAAGGCCGAGGGGCTGCCCGACCTCGGCACCCACGACCAGCTGAAGCTGCTCGGAAACGATGTCATGCCGTTCTTCGACCAGGACGGGGTGCACGAGATCTACCGCAGCTGGCGCGTCATCCTCGACGAGTACCCCGGCGACAGGATCGCGGTCGCCGAGGCGTGGACCCCGACCGTCGAGCGCACCGCCAACTACGTGCGCCCCGACGAGATGCACCAGGCGTTCAACTTCCAGTACCTGGCCACCGCCTGGGACGCCGCCGCGCTCCGCGAGGTCATCGACACCTCGCTCGACGCCATGCGCCCGGTCGGCGCCCCCACCACCTGGGTGCTCTCCAACCACGACGTCACCCGGCACGCCACCCGGTTCGCCAACCCGGCGGGCCTCGGCACCCAGATCCGCACCCCCGGCGACCGCGAGCTCGGTCTGCGCCGGGCCCGCGCGGCCAGCCTGCTGATGCTGGCGCTGCCCGGCTCCGCCTACGTCTACCAGGGCGAGGAGCTCGGCCTGCCCGACGTCACCGACCTGCCCGACGAGGCCCGCCAGGACCCGTCGTTCTTCCGGGCCGAAGGCCAGGACGGCTTCCGCGACGGCTGCCGCGTCCCGATCCCGTGGACCCGCGAGGGCTCCTCGTACGGCTTCGGTGCGGGCGGCAGCTGGCTCCCGCAGCCCACCGGCTGGGGCGAGCTGAGTGTCGAGGCGCAGACCGGCGCGGCCGGCTCCACGCTGGAGCTGTACCGGGCCGCGATCACCGCCCGCCGGGCCCACCCCGGGCTCGGCGCGGGCACCGAGGTGCGCTGGCTGGACGCCCCGGAGGGGCTGCTCGCCTTCGCCCGCCCCGGGTTCGTCTGCACCGTCAATACCACGGGCGCCCCGGTCCGCATCCCCGTACAGGGCACGGTCCTGCTGTCCAGCGCGCCGGTCCGGGCCGACGGCGACACGGTCGAGCTGCCCGCCGACACCACGGTGTGGTGGACGGTGTGACGACCGTCCCCCTGCCGAGGGGCCCCGGCGCGGGCGGTTCGCTGCGCCTGTCGGACATCGCAGGGCAGGCGTCCGTCAGCGAGGCGACCGTCAGCCGGGTCCTCAACGGCAAGCCGGGCGTCGCGGACACCACGCGTCAGCGGGTGCTCGCGGCGCTCGACATCCTGGGCTACGAACGGCCCGTGCGGCTGCGGCAGCGCAGCGCCGGGCTGATCGGCCTGGTCACCCCCGAGTTGACCAACCCGATCTTCCCGGCGTTCGCCCAGTCCGTGGAGCAGGTGCTCGCCGGGCACGGCTACACGCCGGTGCTCTGCACCCAGCTGCCCGGCGGCGCCACCGAGGACGAGCTGGTCGAGCAGCTGGTCGAGCGCGGCGTCGGCGGCATCGTCTTCCTGTCCGGGCTGCACGCCGACACCTCGGCCGATCCGGCGCGCTATGCCGCGCTGACCGAGCGCGGCGTGCCGTTCGTCCTGATCAACGGCTACAACGAGCGGATCAGCGCCCCGTTCGTCTCGCCCGACGACACCGCCGCGGTCCGGATGGCCGTGAGCCACCTCGCCGAACTCGGCCACCGCCGGGTGGGCCTGGCCATAGGGCCGCAGCGCTACGTCCCCTCGCGCCGCAAGCGGGACGGCTTCGTGGAGGCCGCGGTCTCCGTGCTCGGCCTGGACCGCGCGGACGCCGAACTCCTGGTCTGCTCGACGCTGTTCAGCGTCGAGGGCGGCCAGGTCGCGGCGGGCGCGCTGCTCGACCGCGGGTGCACCGGGATCGTCTGCGGCAGCGACCTCATGGCGCTGGGCGTCGTCCGCGCGGCCCGCGACCGCGGACTCGACGTACCGCGCGACGTGTCCGTGGTGGGCTTCGACGACTCGCAGCTCATCGCGTTCACCGACCCACCGCTGACCACCGTCCGCCAGCCGGTCCAGGCGATGGCGGCGGCCGCGGTGGGCGCGCTGCTGGAGGAGATCGGCGGCAGCCCCGTACAGCGCACGGAGTACGTGTTCCAGCCGGAGCTGGTGGTCCGGGGGTCGACGGCGGCGCTGCGGAACGCCTGAGCGGGCATACGAAGAGGGCCGGGTCCGGAGGGGGGACCCGGCCCTCGGGGCCGGGTCAGTCCTCGCCGTCGCCGTCCTTGAAGAGGCGTACGGTGCCGAGGATCTGGCGGATCGTGGCGTCGGAGACCTCGTCCGGGACGCCGTGGGCGCCGACGTAGCTCCAGGAGACGAACCTGCCCTCCGCGTTCTTGAAGGCGAACGTCACCGCCTTGCCGTCGGTGTCGCACTTGCCCTTCTTCGACGTGCCGGACGACGTGACCGTGACGAGGCTGCCCTCGACGCCCGACTTCGTACGGAACGACTCGGGCTCACCGACCGTCAGGTGCGACCGGTCGGGCTGGGTGTAGAGGCCGTAGACCCAGGTCTCGGCCGTGTCCTGGGCGGCCTCGGCCGCGCTCTTGGATCCCTGCTCCCCGGTGGTGCCGACCGAGGCGAGCGAGGACTCCTCGGGGGTGCCGTCCTTGTCGTCGTCAGAGGTGCACCACTTCTCCTTGAGGATCGCCGGGGCCGCCATCGCGACCAGCGGCTTCTCCTTCGGGTCGTCGTTCTCCGTCACGTAGCTCACCCAGTCCGCGGACTGGCGCTTCCAGGAGGCGGGCACGTCGAAGGTGATGCCGCGCTTGGCGTTGACCACGGTGTTCCAGCCGGGGACGAGCGGGGCGGAGCCGCCGCCTCCGGCGCCCCGGTCCGTGCCGCCGTCGCCCGCCGGCGCGCTCGCGGACGCGGTGGGCGTCGGCCGCGGGCCTGCCTCGTCGCTCCCGTCGTCGCGGAGGGCCAGGTAGCCCACGGCCGCGCAGGCCACGACGACCGCGGCGGACGCGGCCACCACGGCGACCGTGGTCCGGTTGCGGCGGGGGCGGGGAGGTTCGGGGGTGGTCATGCCCATCGTGGGCGCGGCATGCCAGTCGGGGGTGCCCCGGCCGGGCTGCGCCTGGGGCGAACCGGGCCGCGGACCCGGCGTGTTGGGCTGATCGGGGTGCGACTGCTGTCCTGGCCACATGGGGCGAGCCTATTCCCGGCCCCGGAACGGCCCGTGGCCCGGGGCGGCCGGTACAGGAGGGGCACCGGAAGTCGGCCCGGTCGGGCCGGCGGGGAGTGTGACCTCCGGCGCCCCTCTTGTTCTTCGACCGGCCCGGCCGGCCGGGCGCGTGGGGCCCGGGGTAACGGGACCCCCGGCCGGCCGGACCGGAGTCGGGAGAAACGTAACAGTGCTGCAATGTCTTGCGTAAGACCTTGCAGGAAGAAATCCACGGTATTTCGTGGATGTGAGCGGGTGATGTCCAAAGGGTTGACCGGGACCTGTCGGGCTCGTACGGTCTCGCTGCGGCAAGGTTTGCATTCTTGCAGCAAGAACCTTCAGGAGCCTTGAGGGCAGGGCGCGTTGCCGTAAGGGCTGAACCGTCACCCGCATTTCCCCCCACAGCAGGAGGAAAACATGGCCAGCAGACCCCTGTCTGCCGCGCTCGCCCTCGTCGCGGGAGCCGCCGCCCTCGTGGTCCCCGCCACGACGGCCGAGGCGTCCGCCCCGGGCACCAAGGACGTCACCGCCGTCCTCTTCGAGTGGAAGTTCGACTCCGTCGCCAAGGCGTGTACGGACACCCTCGGCCCGGCCGGCTACGGCTTCGTCCAGGTCTCGCCGCCCCAGGAGCACATCCAGGGCAGCCAGTGGTGGACCTCGTACCAGCCGGTCAGCTACAAGATCGCCGGGCGGCTCGGCGACCGTACGGCCTTCGCCCGTATGGTCAGCTCCTGCCACAGCGCGGGCGTCAAGGTCGTCGCGGACTCGGTCATCAACCACATGACCAGCGGTTCGGGCACCGGCACGGGCGGCACCTCGTACACCAAGTACAACTACCCCGGCCTGTACTCCTCGGCCGACATGGACGACTGCACCGCCCAGATCAGCAACTACGGCGACCGCGCCAACGTCCAGAACTGCGAGCTGGTCGGGCTCGCCGACCTGGACACCGGCGAGGACTACGTACGCGGCAAGATCGCCGGCTACCTCAACGACCTGCTCTCGCTGGGCGTCGACGGATTCCGCATCGACGCGGCCAAGCACATGCCCGCGGGCGACCTCGCCAACATCAAGTCCCGGCTGAGCAACCCGGGCGTCTACTGGAAGCAGGAGGCGATCTACGGGGCGGGCGAGGCCGTCTCGCCCGACGAGTACACCGGGAACGGCGACGTCCAGGAGTTCCGCTACGCCCGCAGCCTCAAACAGGTCTTCAACAACGAGAACCTCGCCAACCTCAAGAACTTCGGCGAGGGCTGGGGCTTCATGCCGTCCTCGAAGGCCGCGGTGTTCGTCGACAACCACGACACCGAGCGGGGCGGCGACACGCTGAACTACAAGGACGGCGCCAACTACACGCTCGCCAGCGTGTTCATGCTCGCCTGGCCCTACGGCTCGCCCGACGTCCACTCCGGCTACGAGTGGTCCGACAAGGACGCCGGACCGCCCAACGGCGGCACGGTGAACGCCTGCTACAGCGACGGCTGGAAGTGCCAGCACGCCTGGCGCGAGATCTCCTCCATGGTCGGCCTCCGCAACACCGCGCGCGGTGAGGCGGTCACCAACTGGTGGGACAACGGCGGCGACCAGATCGCCTTCGGGCGCGGCGCCAAGGCGTACGTGGCGATCAACCACGAGGGCTCCTCGCTGACGCGCACGTTCCAGACCTCGCTGCCCGCCGGCGACTACTGCGACGTCCAGTCCGGCAAGGGCGTCACGGTCAACGGCTCCGGCCAGTTCACCGCGACCCTGGGCGCCAACACCGCGCTCGCCCTGCACACCGGCGCCCGCACCTGCGGCGGCTCCACCGGCACCACCGACCCGGGTACGGAGACCGGCACCTCCGGCGCCTCCTTCGGCGTCAACGCCACCACCCAGCTCGGCCAGAACATCTACGTCACCGGCAACCAGTCCGCCCTCGGCAACTGGAACACCGGCAGCGCGCTGAAGCTGGACCCGGCGACGTACCCGGTCTGGAAGCTCGACGTGAACCTGCCCGCGGGCACCGTGTTCGAGTACAAGTACATCCGCAAGGACGCGAGCGGCAACGTGACCTGGGAGAGCGGCGCCAACCGCACGGCGACGGTGCCGTCCTCCGGCAGGGTCACCCTGACCACGGACGTCTGGCGCGGCTGACCTCCCGCCCTCCACCCCCGACCGCCGGACGGGCCGTCCCCCACGCGGCCCGTCCGGCACCGCACACCCCCGCACCCCTCCGAGGAGAGCCCGAGTGAAACGTCCGTACCCGCGCGTGCCCGCACGCAGAACGGCGACCGCCGTCGTCGCGGCCGCCCTGTGCGCGGCCCTGGTGCCCGCGCTGCCCGCCGCCGCGGCCAGGCCGCCCGCCGCGCCCTCGGACGCCAAGCTGGCCGCCCAGGCCACCCGGCACGATCTGACCCGCGAGCAGTTCTACTTCGTGATGCCCGACCGGTTCGCCAACGGCGACACCCGCAACGACCGCGGCGGGCTGACCGGTTCGCGTCTGGAGACCGGCTACGACCCCACCGACAAGGGGTTCTACCAGGGCGGCGACCTCAAGGGGCTGACCGACCGGCTCGACTACATCAAGGACCTCGGTACCACCGCCATCTGGCTCGCGCCGATCTTCAAGAACCGGCCCGTGCAGGGCACCGGCAAGGACGCCTCGGCCGGCTACCACGGCTACTGGATCACCGACTTCACCCAGGTCGACCCGCACTTCGGCACCAACGCCGACCTGACGAAGCTGATCGACAAGGCCCACCGCAAGGGCATGAAGGTCTTCTTCGACGTCATCACCAACCACACCGCCGACACCGTCGACTACGCCGAGAAGACCTACGGCTACAAGTCCAAGGGCGCCTACCCCTACCTCGACCGCGACGGCCGCCCCTTCGACGACGCCGCCGGCATCGCGAAGGTGGACGCCGACTCCTTCCCGTACAAGCCGGTGAGCGGCGGCGGCAAGACGCCGTCCTGGCTCAACGACCCGACGATGTACCACAACCGGGGCGACTCGACGTACGCCGGCGAGTCCACCACGTACGGCGACTTCTCCGGCCTGGACGACCTGTGGACCGAGCGGCCCGAGGTCGTCTCCGGCATGGAGAAGATCTACGAGAAGTGGGTCCGGGACTTCCGGATAGACGGGTTCCGGATCGACACCGTCAAACACGTCGACATGGACTTCTGGACCCAGTGGGCGACCGCGCTCGACGCGTACGCGGCCGAGCACGGCCGCAAGGACTTCTTCATGTTCGGCGAGGTCTACTCCTCGGACACCGCCGTCACCTCGCCGTACGTCACCCAGGGCCGGCTGGACGCCACGCTCGACTTCCCGTTCCAGGAGGCGGCCCGCCAGTACGCCTCGCAGGGCGCCCCGGCCTCGAAGCTCGCCGCCGTCTTCGGCGACGACTACCGGTACACCACCGACAAGGCCAACGCCTATGAGCAGGTGACCTTCCTCGGCAACCACGACATGGGCCGCATCGGGACCTTCCTCAAGCAGGACAACCCGGAGGCCGGTGACGCGGAGCTGGTGAAGCGCGCGGAGCTCGCCAACGAGCTGATGTTCCTCGGCCGGGGCAACCCCGTCGTCTACTACGGCGACGAGCAGGGCTTCACGGGCGCCGGCGGCGACAAGGACGCCCGCCAGACGATGTTCGCCTCGAAGACCGCCGACTACCTCGACGACGACGAGCTGGGCACCGACCGCACCCACGCCTCCGACGCGTACGACGAGAGCCACCCGCTCTACCGCAATATCGCCGCCCTCTCGAAGCTGACCCGGGACAACCCGGCGCTCCGCGACGGCGTCCAGACCGAGCGGTACGCCGAGGGCCCGGTGTACGCCTTCTCGCGCACGGACGCGAAGCGCGGCACCGAGTACGTCGTCGCCACCAACAACGGCACCTCCGCGAAGACCGTCGAGCTGCCCACGGGCTCCGCCCGCATGGACTTCCGTACGCTGTACGGCGGTTCCGGTACGGTCCGCAGCGGCACCGACCGGAAGGTCACCGTCACCGTCCCGGCCCTGTCCAGCCTCGTGCTCCGCGCGGCCGAGCCCCTCGCGGCACCGGCGGCCAAGCCCTCCGTCACCCTGAAGGCCCCCGCCGCGGGCGCCACCGGCACCGTCGAGCTGACCGCCGACGTGGACGGCGGCTCGCTCAACCGGGTCGTCTTCGCCGCCCAGACCGGCAACGGCAAGTGGACCACCCTCGGCACCGCCGACCACGCCCCGTACAAGGTCACCCATACGCTGAGCGGCAGGACCGCCGCCGGAACGCCGCTGCGCTACAAGGCCGTCGTGGTGGACCGCACCGGCCGCACCGCGAGCGCCACCGCCTCCTCCACCGCCGGGCAGGCCCCCGCCCCGGCCAAGCCCGTCGCCGTCGAGCGGGACTACGCCGTCGTCCACTACCGGCGCGCCGACGGCGACTACGACGGCTGGCAGGCCAGGTCCGGCGAGACCACCGCGGCCTTCGCCGGGCGCGACGCCTACGGCGCGTTCGCGTGGATCAAGGTGCCCGAGGGCGCCGCCACCGTCCCGTACACCGTCGAGAAGTCCGGCACCGCCGACGGGCCCGAGCGCTCCGTGGACCTGGCGAAGACCGGTGAGGTGTGGATCGCGCAGGGCGAGGACGGCCAGGCCGGGACCGCGCCCGACGGGGCCTACCCGGAGCAGGACAGGACCAAGGCGGTGCTGCACTACTACCGCGCCGACGGCGACTACGACGGCTGGGGCCTGCACACCTGGACCGGCGCCAAGGAGCCCACGGACTGGGCCAAGCCGCTCCAGCCCGTGAAGAAGGACGCCTCCGGGCTCACCTTCGAGGTCCCGCTCACCGACGGGGCCACCTCGCTCAGCTACATCCTGCACCGGGGCGACGAGAAGGACCTCCCCAGCGACCAGTCCCTCGACCTCGCCACGTACGGCCACGAGGTGTGGCTGCTCGGCGGGCAGGCCGGCTATCTGCTCCCGCAGGCCGGCGGCGTCCCGGCGCCCGACCTCACCAAGGCCGAGGCGCAGTGGATCGACGCCGGCACCGTCGTCTGGAAGGTGAAGGCCACCGAGGCCACCAGCCAGCAGCTCGTGTACGCGGAGAAGGGCGGCATCACCGTCGAGGACGGCGCCCTCAGCGACGAGGGCCAGTGGCTGCGCCTCACCCCGTCCGCGCTGACCGACGCACAGAAGGCGAAGTACCCGCACCTCAAGGACTACCCCGCCTTCACCGTCGACGCCCGGGACCGCGACCGCGTCCGCGACGCCCTGCGCGGCCAGATCGTCGCCACCCAGCGCGCCGCCAACGGGGCCCTGCTCGCCGCCACCGGGGTGCAGAGCGCCGGAGTCCTCGACGACCTCTACGGCGCGAAGGCGAGCGGTGCCGCGCTCGGCCCGGTCTTCCGCCACGGCACCCCCACCCTCTCGGTGTGGGCGCCCACCGCCCGTACCGTCGCGCTCGAACTCGACGGGAGGACCGTGCCCATGCGGCGCGACGACCGCACCGGCGTCTGGTCCGTCACCGGGAAGAAGAGCTGGACCGGCAAGCCCTACCGGTACGCCGTGAACGTCTGGGCGCCCACCGTCCAGAAGATCGTCACCAACAAGGTCACCGACCCCTACTCCACCGCCCTCACCACCGACTCCGCCCGCAGCCTCGTCGTGGACCTGGCGGACCCGAAGCTCGCCCCCAAGGGCTGGAACACCCTGCGCAAGCCCGCCGCCGTACCGCTGCGCGACGCGCAGATCCAGGAGCTCCAGATCCGCGACTTCTCCATCGCGGACCCCACCTCGCAGCACCCCGGCCAATACCTGGCCTTCACCGACACCCGCTCCGACGGCATGAAGCACCTGAAGCGGCTCGCCGACTCCGGCACCAGCTACGTCCACCTGCTGCCCGCCTTCGACATCGGGACCATCCCCGAGAAGAAGAAGGACCAGCAGAAACCGGCCTGCGACCTGTCCGTCTACGCCCCCGACTCCGCCGAACAGCAGGCGTGCGTGGCCGGGGCCGCCGCGAAGGACGCCTTCAACTGGGGCTACGACCCGCTGCACTACACCGTCCCCGAGGGCAGCTACGCCTCCGACCCGGACGGCACGAAGCGCACCGTCGAGTTCCGGCAGATGGTCCAGGGCCTCAACGGCGCCGGACTGCGGACCGTCATGGACGTCGTCTACAACCACACCGTCGCCTCCGGCCAGGACGAGAAGTCCGTCCTCGACCGGATCGTGCCCGGCTACTACCAGCGGCTCCTGGAGGACGGCACCGTCGCCACCTCCACCTGCTGCGCCAACACCGCCCCCGAGAACACCATGATGGGCAAGCTCGTCGTGGACTCGGTCGTCACCTGGGCCAAGGAGTACAAGGTCGACGGCTTCCGCTTCGACCTGATGGGCCACCATCCCAAGGCCAACATCCTGGCCGTCCGCAAGGCCCTCGACGCGCTCACCGTCGCCAAGGACGGCGTCGACGGCAAGAAGATCATCCTGTACGGGGAGGGATGGAACTTCGGCGAGATCGCCGACGACGCCCGCTTCGTCCAGGCCACCCAGAAGAACATGGCCGGCACCGGCATCGCCACCTTCTCCGACCGGGCCCGCGACGCCGTACGCGGCGGCTCCCCGTTCGACGAGGACCCCGGCGTCCAGGGCTTCGCCAGCGGCCTCTACACCGACCCCAACACCTCCACCGCCAACGGCACGCAGGCCGAGCAGAAGGCCCGCCTGCTGCACTACCAGGACCTGATCAAGGTCGGCCTCACCGGCAACCTCGCCGACTACACCTTCACCGACACCGCCGGGAACACCGTCAAGGGCTCCGGCGTCGACTACAACGGCGCCCCGGCCGGCTACGCCGCCGCACCCGGTGACGCCCTCGCCTACGCCGACGCCCACGACAACGAGTCCCTGTACGACGCGCTCGCCTTCAAGCTCCCGGCGGGCACCCCTGCCTCCGACCGGGCCCGCATGCAGGTCCTGGCCATGGCGACGGCGACCCTCTCGCAGGGCCCCGCGCTCTCCCAGGCCGGCACGGACCTGCTGCGCTCCAAGTCGCTGGACCGCAACTCCTTCGACAGCGGCGACTGGTTCAACGCCCTGCACTGGGACTGCCGGGCCGGCAACGGCTTCGGGCGCGGACTGCCGCCGGCCGCGGACAACGAGGCCAAGTGGCCCTACGCGAAGCCCCTGCTGACCAACGACACGGTCAACCCGGGCTGCGCACAGATCAACGGCGCGTCGGCCGCCTACCAGGACCTGCTCACCATCCGCACCACGGAGCGGGACTTCGGCCTGGCCAGCGCCGCGCAGGTGCAGTCCCGTCTCTCCTTCCCGCTCTCCGGCAAGGACGAGACCCCCGGCGTGATCACCATGCGCCTCGGCAGGCTCGTCGTCGTCTTCAACGCCGCGCCCGCCACCACCACGCAGAAGATCGCCGCGCTGGCCGGACAGGACTACGCCCTGCACCCCGTCCAGGCGAAGGGCGCGGATCCTACCGTCAAGAAGTCCTCGTACGAGCGGAGTTCGGGCAGCTTCACCGTTCCGGGACGCACGGTGGCGGTGTTCACCCTGCGCTGACCGCCACGGGACTACCGTATGGGCAGCCGCCCGGAGGTGTCGTGGAACGACACCTCCGGGCACGCCTTTCACTCCACCTGTGCAGCGACGGTGACGATGGCCAGCAATCTCCCCGAGGAGACCACCAGCTTTGTCGGACGGACGGCCGAGCTGACCGGGCTCGAACACGCCCTCGCCACCGGCCGGCTGACCACCCTCACCGGCACCGGAGGCGTCGGCAAGACCCGGCTCGCCCTTCGTGCCGCCCGCCGGGCCGCCCCCGGCTACCGCGACGGCGTCCGGTGGGCCGACCTCGCCCCGCTGCACGACGACGAACTCCTCCTCGCCACCGTCTCCGACGCGGTCGGCCTCAGCGACCACACCCTGCGCCCGCCCATCGACGTACTGTGCGAATGGCTCGCCGACAAGCAGCTGCTGCTCGTCCTGGACTCCTGCGAGCACCTGCGCCCCGCCTGCGCCCACCTCCTCGGCGAGATCCTGACCACCTCGCCCGGGCTCACCGTCCTCGCCACCAGCCGCCAGCCCCTGGACACCCGGGGCGAACAGCTCGTGGAGGTCGACCCGCTGCCCGTCGACGGCGCCGCCGACGCCCTCACCCTCTTCCGGGAACGCGCCACCGCCGCCGCCCCCGCCACCCCCTTCCGGGAACCGGGCACCGCCGAGGCCGCCGCCGACATCTGCCGCCGCCTCGACGGCATCCCGCTCGCCATCGAACTCGCCGCCGCCGCGGTCGGCCGGCAGAGCGTCCAGGAGATCGCCCAGCGCCTCGGCTCCCGGCTCGACGTCTTCGCCGACACCACGCTCCGCCCGGTCCGCCACCGCACCCTGCGCACCACCATCGGCTGGTCCCACGAGCTGTGCACCCCGCTCGAACGGCTGCTGTGGGCCCGGCTCACCGTGCTGCGCGGCGACTTCGAGGAGGACACCGCCGTCACCGTCTGCGCCGGGGGCCCGCTCACCGAGGACGGCGTCCGCACCGCCCTGCGCGGCCTGGCCGCCAAGTCCGTCGTCAGCCGCGAGGGCACCCGCCACCGCATGCTCGACACCCTGCGCGAGTACGGCCGGATGTGGCTCGTGGAGCTCTGCGAGGAACGGGCCGCCGCCGACCGGCACGCCGCCTGCTTCCTGCGCCTCGCCCGCAACGCCCACGCCGGCTGGACCGGCGACGACCAGATCCTCTGGTACCACCGCATCGCCGACGCGCACGCCGACCTGTGCGCCGCGCTCGACCACCTCCTCGTCCACGACCCCGCCGCCGCCCAGGAGATGGCCGGCCGCATCGGCTTCTTCTGGTGCTGCTGCGGCCACCTCCCGCAGACCCGGGGGTACGCCCAGCGCGCCCTGGACGGCGGACCGGCCGACGGCCCCCACCGCACCCGGGCGCTGTGGGTGCTCGGCATCTGCGTCCTGCTCCAGGGCGACTACCCGGCCGCCGAGCGCATCGGCCGCGAGTGCGTCCGCGAGGCCGCCGCCGACGGCACCGACGAGGGCATCCTCGCCGCCGCCTATCTGCGCGGACTCACCCACCTGATGACCGGCGAACCCGAGAAGGGCCTGAGCGAGGCGCGGCGGGTGCTCAGGACAACCGCGTCCGGGACCCGGCTCGAAGCGGCCTACCGGCTGCGCTGCCACCTCATCACCGTCTTCGCCCTCACCGGGCTCGGCCGCCTGGAGGAGGCCGCATCGGCCGCGGTGGTGCTGCGGGCGGCCTGCGAGGCCCAGGACGAGTGCTGGACCCGGTCCTACGTGGACTACCAACTCGCCCTGATCGCCCTGCTCCAGGGCCGCGCCGAACCCGCCGCCGCGCACGCCCGGGCCATGCTCACCGGCAAGCACCGGCTCCGCGACCGCTTCGGCATCGCGCTCGGCCTGGACGTCCTCGCCGCCGCCATCGCCGCCCAGGGCGAGGGCGCCAGGGCCGCCCGGGTCTACGGCACCGGACAGGTCTACTGGCGCATGGTCGGCCACCCCCAGCGCGGCACCCCCGAGCTGGGCCCGGTCCGCGAGACCTGCGAACGGCGCGCCCGGGAGGCGGTCGGCGACGCGGCGTACCGGCGCGCCTTCGAACAGGGCCGGGCCGACAGCGCGGAGGCGGGCCTCGCCCTGGCCCTGCACGGGGAGCTGCTCACCTAGGGGGTGTCCGGCGGATACCTGTTGTGCCCCTCGGCCGGTCCGGGGATGCTGGACGCCGTCCGCCCACCGCCCGACCGCCCCGGAGCGCGCCATGCCGCAGATCACCGTCGACTACTCCGCCGAACTCGCCGACGCCTTCGACCGCCCCGCGTTCGCCCTCGCGCTGCACCCCGTCGTCGCCGCGACCGTCGACACCAAGATCGCCGCCTGCAAGACCCGTTTCCGGCGGGCCGAGGAGACCGTGGTGGCGGACGCGCCGGTCGGCGACGTACTCGTCCACGTGGACATCTCGCTGCTGCCCGGCCGCACCCCGGAGACCAAGGCCCGGCTGACCGAGGCCGTCCTGGACCTCCTGCGCGCCCACCTCGGCACGGTCACCGGTGCGGCGCCGCACCTCTCGGCGGAGGCCCGGGACCTGGACCCCTCCTACCGCAAGATCTGATCCGGCCCGGGTGCAACCCGGCGGGCGGGCCACGGCACTTACCGGGGGAGACCGTCTCCGGAAGGAACACCCTTGCTGAAGTCCAGCCGCCGCCCGCTGCTCCATGCCGCCGTCGCCACGGCCGCCCTGACCGTCGCCCTGTCCGCGCCCGTGCCCGCCTCCGCGCTGGACGCGGCCGGGCGCAGCTGGGCGGGTGAGGCGGCACCGTACGGCGACGCCACCCTCCTCGGCGTCACGGACGTGGGGCGGGGGAGGACCTGGGCGGCCGGATTCACCATCCGCACCGAGGGCCAGGTGACCCGCTTCCGGCCCGTCGTGGCCGAACGCGCCGCGCCCGGGGCCGCGTGGACGCCCGTGCCGTCGGCGACCACGGCCGCCGGGGACGTCAGCAGCCGCGTCAACGCCGTGGACGCGAACGGCGGCCGTGACGTGTGGCTCGTCGGCGACGACTCCGCCGCACTCGACGGGCGGGTCTACAGCCAGCACTTCGACGGCAGGCGCTGGCAGGTCGTGCCGGTGGAGCTGCCGGAGAAGTCGGGGGCCGGCTCGCTGCTGGACGTGGACGCCCGGCCGGGCGGCGCCTGGGCCGCCGGGATCGCGCAGATCGAGGTCTCCCGCACCTGGAACGAGGCCAAGGGGTCCTGGAACATCGAGTACCGGAACGCCGGGATCGTCCGCCACTTCGACGGGACGGCCTGGCGCGACGTGCCCCTGCCCGAACTACCCGGCGACTACTGGTACCTGAACGCGGTCCGGGCGGTCGCCGACGACGACGTCTGGGCGACCGGCTACGACGGTGACCGCGGCAGCCCGCTGCTGCTGCACTACGACGGACACACCTGGCGGCGGGTGGAGGCCCCCGGCGTCACGGACCTCCCCGGCCAGGCCCAGAGGCTCGCGGTGTCCGAGGACGGCACGGTCTGGCTGGTCGGCGAGGACTGGTCGCCCGAGGACGGATCGACGCGCGCCCTGGTCGCCCGCCACGACGCCACGGGCTGGCACCGGCTCGCCGTGCCGGACGTGCCCGCCCGGCTCTTCGGCGTCACGGCGCGCTCCGGAGGCGGGATCGCCGTCGTGGGCCAGACCCTCGGAGGGCGGCGCGACGCGCTGGCGTGGGCCTGGCAGCCCGGGACCCGGGACCACTGGAAGGACCTGGCGCTTCCGCAGCCCGCGGCGACGGACCCGGCGGCCCCCGTGGAGAACGCCGCCAACGCGGTGACCGGGGGACGGGCAGGGCTCACGGTGGTCGGCACCTCGACCGCCGAGGGCGCGGAGCCCCAGCCGTTCGTGTCGGTACGGCGCTGAGCCGTAGGTCCTTGCGCGGGCCTCCCGCGCAAGGACCTACGGCAGCCGCTGCGTGGGCACCGCCGGAACGGCCGGTGCCAGCGCGGAGAGCCGGGTCAGCAGGTCCCCGAACGGCCCGTCCGCCGGCTCCTGCGCCAGCACCCGCAGCACGATCCCCGCCATCTCCTCGTCGTACGCCGCGCTCACGGCGGCCAGCGCGGCGAAGTCGTGCACGAGCTGCAGCTCCAGCTCCGCCCGGGGCACCCGGCGGCCGTCCAGCCAGAGCAGCGCCGTCGACTCGGCGAGCGACACCCAGGACCGTACGACCAACTCCAGCCGGGCCGGGGGCTCCTCGACGTCCAGATGGGCCAGGATCTGTTCGCAGGCGGCCTGGCGCACCCCGTCGATCATGGCGTTCGCCGTGGACGAGCCGACTGCCGGACCGCCCCGCATCAGCGCGGCGAACCCGGGCCCGTGCTCGTCCACGAAGTCGAAGAACCGGCCCATCACCCGCAGCAGCCGGGCGCCCAGCGGCCCCTCGTGCGGCTCCACGAACCTGGCCGCCAGCTCGTCGGCCGCCCGGCGCAACGCCGCCTCGTACAGGCTCTGTTTGCCCGGGAAGTAGTGGTAGACAAGGGGTCGCGAGATCCCCGCCGCCGACGCGATCTCATCGATCGACACCTCGTCCGGCGCCCGGTGGCTGAACAACTCCAGCGCGACGCCGATCAGCTGCTGCCTGCGCTCCTCGACGCCCATCCTGCGCCGCACCCCGGTCGTCATGCCCCCAGCGTACCGACCGGTGGGTCCGGCCGGTTCAGAGGTCCAGCACCAGCCGCTCCCCGCCCCGGCACCGGGAGACGCAGATCAGCATGGAGTCCGCGCGCTCCGCGTCGGTCAGCAGGTCGTCGCGGTGCTCCACCTCGCCCGCCAGGACGCGCTGTTGGCACGTACCGCAGAAGCCCTGCTCGCAGGAGTACGTGACATGCGGAAGCTCGGCGCGGACGGCGGCCAGCACCGACTGGTCCGCCGCGACCGGGACCGTGAGCCCCGAGCGGCGCAGCTCCACCTCGAACGGGGCCGCACCGGCCGGGTCCGGGCCCGCCGCCGTGAAGCGTTCCAGGTGCAGGGAGCAGCCGGGCGGCAGCGCGGCGGCGACCGCGTCCATCAGGGGCTGCGGGCCGCAGCAGTGGACCGCCGTGCCCTCGGCCGCGTCCGCGAGGACGGCGGCGAGGTCCGGGTGGCCCGCCTCGTCCTGCGGGACGACCGTGACCCGGCCCCCGTCGGCGCCCAGCTTCTCGACCTCCTCCAGGAACGGCATCGTGGCCCGGCTCCGGCCCCCGTACAGCAGCCGCCAGTCGGCGCCCTCGGCGGCCAGCCGGCGGACCATCGGCAGGACCGGGGTGATGCCGATGCCGCCGGCGATCAGGAGGTGGGCGGGGGCGTCGGCGAGCGGGAAGCGGTTGCGCGGGCCGCGCACCTCGATCCCGGCGCCCTCGTGGAGCGCGGTGTGCACCTCGCGGGAGCCGCCGCGCCCGTCCTCGACGAGCCGGGCGGCCACGGTGTACGAGCCGGTGTCGGCCGGGTCCCCGCACAGCGAGTACTGCCGGACCAGACCGGAGGGCAGCACCAGGTCCAGATGGGCCCCGGGCTCCCAGGCGGGCAGGTCCGGCCCCTCCAGACGGAGTTGGACGACACCGTCGGCGGGGCTGGTCCGCTCGGTGACCAGCAGCCGCCGCCCGGTGGTCGAACGGCGCGTGTTCCGGCCGGATATGGGCTCGTCCAGCGCGGGCATCGGCCACAGCGGGGACTCCTGGATGCGCCGGCGCAGCGCCCGGCGGGCGAGCAGCGCGGCTCCGGCGGCCACGGCGACCGTACGCAGGCGGGGGAGGGGCAGGGAACGCGGCATGGTCAGCGGGCTTCCGTCGTACGGGCCTCGGCCGCGACGGCGGCGGGCGAGCGGGTGAGGTAGTCGACGGCCTGGGCCGTGCTGCCCTCCTGCGAGGGGTGGTACGCACGGCTCAGATAGCGCGGGACGGAGCGCAGGATCGCCGGGGTGCTGGGCAGGGTGCCGCGCCGGCCGCTGCGGTAGAACTGCCCGAAGGACGCCTTGCCGTCCAGCAGGCTCGGATCGTTCTCCATGAAGAACCGGGTGCCGCGCTGCCAGAGGAAGAGCAGTGCCGAGAACGCCGTCGCCCAGGTCCGCACCCGCCGCCGGTAGCCGCCGTCGACATGCATGAACACGTCGAAGGCGACCGAGCGGTGCTCCACCTCCTCGGCGCCGTGCCAGCGCAGCAGGTCCAGCATGGTCGGGTCGGCGCCGCGCCGGTCCAGCTCGTCGGCGTTGAGTATCCAGTCGCCCAGGAAGGCGGTGTAGTGCTCGATCGCCGCGATCGTCGCCACCCGCTCCATCAGCCACCACGTGCGCGCCCGGCCCGGCGGCAGCGTCCGGTCGCCGAGCAGCTTCTCGAAGAGCCAGTCGACCTGCGCGGTGTACGGCGTCGGGTCGAGCCCCAGCTCCTTGAGGTGCGGGAGCACGTCGTCGTGGGCCTGGGAGTGCATCGCCTCCTGGCCGATGAAGCCGATGACGTCCTGCCGCAGCTCCTCGTCGTGGATGTACGGGAGCACCTGGCGGTAGACGTGGATGAACCAGCGCTCCCCCGCGGGCAGCAGGAGGTGGAGCACATTGATGGTGTGCGTGGTGAACGGGTCGCCCGGCACCCAGTGCAAGGGGGTCCGGTCCCAGGCGAAGCTGACCCGGCGGGCCTTGAGGGCGGTCCGCTCCGCCGCGACCGCCGCTGGCTGCGTGTTAGACATGTTGTCAAAATACTGAGCGGTAGGCCCGGGGAACAGGGGTGTGCGCCGAATTCCCTGTTCCGGTGGGGCGCGGTGGCCGCTCAGTGCAGCGCGGCGACCCGGCTCCCGTCCTTCAGCCGCCCGTCCAGCCGGGGCCGGACCCCCTCGGCGGCGGGCACCGCGAGCAGCCGCCCCGGAGCGCTCCCCGTCACCCCGCCCGACGTGGCCAGCGACGCGAACTGCCCGCTGCCCGCCGCCAGGACGTACCACCGCCCGCCCGGCGACTGCCACAGCACGCCCGCCAGCACCCTGGGCGTCCGCGCCCCGCACTCCGGCGCGTCCTCCGCCCGCGCCGCGACCGCGCCGGGCGCCTCCGGGTGGCCGGACGGCGCCTGGAACTCCGCGATCACCCTGCTTCCCGCGCCCCGCCAGGTCTCCGCCCGGGTGCACAGCCAGCGCGCCGTGCCCCCGCCCTCGGGCAGCGGCTGCCGGGCGTAGGCCCAGGAGTTGACCGACCGCACCCCGTGCGACCGGACCGCCCGCAGCAGACACGCGGTGCGCGCCCAGCTCTCCCGTTCGGCCCGCCCCGTCACGTCGTGCGGGCTGCCCGGGGCGCCGGAGGTCAGCCGGGCCGGGGCGAGCTCGCCCAGGTCCGTGACCAGCCGCACCGACGTGCCCACGGTCAGCTCGACGGCCTGCCAGGACCGGCAGCCGGACCCCGCCGCCGGGTCGGCCAGCGGACCGGTCACCCCGTCCGGGGAGCGGTCCAGCGGGCGGGGCGCCCGGTCCGGCGCGCGCAGGTCCCGCACCCGGGCCTCCCGCACCCAGGGCGCCGTCAGATAGCGCACCCCGTCCCCGGTCCTGGCCACCACCAGCGCGCCCGACGCCGCCTGGTCCGCCCCGTCCACCCGGGCGAAGTCGAGGGCGGCGCCCAGCGCGGGATCGGCGTTGCGCGGCTCGGCGTACCGCACGACGCGCAGCCCGTCGTGGAACAGCACCACCGCGGAGCCCCCCACCTCGCCCGCGTACAGCAGCTGCGGGGCGCCCATCGGCGGGCCCGTGGGCGTGCCCGGTGTCGCCGACGTCCGGACACCGGAGCCCGGGCGGGCCCACACCCCGAGGGCCCGCCGCAGCAGCCGGGTGTCCTGGGTGCGGTCGCCGCGGGTGGGCCAGGAGGTGAAGTCCGTACGCGCGGAGCGGCGCCAGTACGTCGCGGGCACCCGGCGCAACGCCCCCGGGTCCAGGGCCGTTTCGGACGCCGGATTGCGCGCGTACGGCGGGGCGGTCAGCCCGCCGTGGCCCCAGCCGCCGCCGGGCAGCCCGAGCAGTGCCCCGCACACCAGGAGCGCGGCGCCGGCCGCGAGCGCGGTGCGGGCGCGTCTGCGGCGGCCCGGCAGATCGGGCGGGCGGGCCTGGAGCGAGCAGGGGTCGAACTCCGGGGAGCCCAGGAGCTCGTGGCGCGCCCGCACCCCGTCCGCCTCGGTCAGGGCCGCGTGCGGATCGGCGACCCCGGCGGCGGCCAGCTCCCGCCGGACCTCCCCGTCCGCCAGCCCCTCCAGGCCGCGCAGGACGAAGGCGGCCCGGGCGGGGGCGGTGAGCGCCGCCAGCTCCCGCTCCAGGGCGAGTTCACCGGCACCGCCCGGGTGCGGGAGCAGCCGCAGGCCCCACGCCGACGGGAGGACGGGCGGCAGGGCGGTGCGGCGCGGCCGGAACCGGAGACGCCGGGCGCGTCCGGCCGCCAGAGCCCGGCGCAGCACCTGGCGCCGCACGTAGGTGTACGCGGGGTCGGCGTCGCCGGTGCGGCGAGGCCGGGGGACGGTGGCCGCACCGGCGCGGTGGGCGGCCTGGAGGGAGCGCTGGGCGAGGGCGTGGGCGGCGAACACCCGCCGGGTGCGGCCCGGTGAGGGCGGCAGCAGGAGGTAGCCGATCCGCACCAGCCGGGGGTAGTGCTCGACCAGCGCGGCCTCGGCCTGTTCCGCGTCGACCGGGGCGACGGGCGGCGGTAGCTCTGACGGAGGGCGCACATTCAGCTGAACGAGCGAATGGTGCGATGGTCACTCCGGGGCCCCTCCGCCGGGGCCCCGCAGGCGTCAGGCGAACCGGGCCAGCGGGCCGTCGACCGGCGCGTCCGTCATCCGGTTGGCCAGGGTGGACAGGGTGTAGGTGGCGATGCCGAGGGTCACCTCCAGCGCGTTGCGCGCGGTGTATCCGTGGGCCGTGAACGCCTCGACCGCCGCGTCGTCCACGGCACCGTTCGTGGCGAGTACGGCCAGGATGAACTGCCGCATGGCTTCCAGCCGTTCGTCCGGGAGCGGGGTGCCCGCACGGAGGGCGGCGAGGAGTGCGGGCTCGGCCTCCAGGGCGGTGAGGATCCCGGTGTGGATCGCCACGCACACGTGGCAGCCGTTCCGGGTGGCCATGGTCATGCTCAGCACCTCGCGGGAGAGCTGGTCCAGGGTGGTGGACTCGAAGAGCGCGTTCATCTTCAGGAAGCCGCTCAGTACCTCGGGGGAGGTGGCCATGCGGGCGGCGGCGGACGGCAGGAAGCCCTGCTTCTGCGCGATGGCGGTGAGGCCGGACCGGGCGGCGGCGGGGGCGGATTCGAGGGTGTGGTCGGGGAAGGCGGTCGCGGGCATGGTGGGACCTCTCGGCTAAACTCGACAACGTGATTGACGAAAACGTAAACCAGGTTGTCGAGTTGCGCAATGGCTGAGCGGGCGGGCGGCCGTGGGGAAGTGCGTCCCGAGGAGGCCGGCCGGGGCTTCGAGCTGCCCCTTCTGCTGTTCGCCGGCTTCCGCACGGTCATCGACGCGCTCCACCGCGAGCTGGCCGAGCAGGGGCACCCGGACATGCGGCCCGCGTACGGCTATGCCCTCCAGGCCGTGGGCATCGAGGGGGCGACCGCCAGCGAGATCGGCCGCCGCCTCGGCGTCTCCAAGCAGGCGGCCGGAAAGACCGTCGACCGCCTGGAAAGCCTCGGTTACGTGGAGCGCGCCGACGATCCGGCCGACGGGCGCCGCAAGCTGGTCCTGCTGACCGCGCGGGGCGTCGACGTGCTCCGGCGGTCCGCCGAGGGCTTCGACCGGCTGCGCGCCGAATGGGTCCGGGTCCTCGGCGCCGAACGGGTCCGCGCCCTGGAGGGCGACCTGCGCACCATGGCCCCGGGCGGTGCCTTCCGGCTCGATGTGGCCGCCTGGTTCAACGGCTGAGCGCGGTCCCGGCGACCGGGACTCCTCTCACCGGACGTGGACGGGGCGGTGCCAGGCCCTGGGGCGTGTCCGGAAAGTCCCGTCGTGCGCCCGCAGGGCCTCGCGGGCAGGACGGGACTTTCCGGACACCCCCTAGCCTCGGTCCAGATACGCCAGGACGGCCAGAACGCGGCGGTTGTCGTCGTCGGACGGCGGCAGGCTCAGCTTCCCGAAGATGTTCGAGGTGTGCTTGGCCACCGCCCGCTCCGTGATCACCATCTGCGAGGCGATCGCCGCGTTCGACCGGCCCTGGGCCATCAGCTCCATGACCTCCCGCTCGCGAGGCGTCAGACCGCCCATCGGCTTGTCCTGCGAACGCCGCGTCAGCAGCTGCGAGATGACCTGCGGATCCATCGCCGTCCCGCCCGCCGCCACCCGGCGGACCGCGTCGATGAACTGGTCCGCGTCGAACACCCGGTCCTTGAGCAGATACCCGATCCCGCCGTTGCCGTCCGCCAGCAGCTCGCGCGCGTACAACTGCTCGACGTGCTGCGAGAGTACGAGGACGGGCAGCCCCGGCCGCGCCCGCCGGGCCGCCAGCGCGCACTGCAGGCCCTCGTCCGTGTGGGACGGCGGGAGCCGGACGTCGACCACGGCGACGTCCGGCTCCAACTCCGCGAGGGCCTGGTTGAGTTCGGGCCCGGTCTCGACGGCAGCCGCGATCTCGAAGTCGTACGCCTCCAGCATCCGCACCAGGCCGTCGCGCAGCAGGAAGAGATCTTCGGCTAGGACAACTCGCAAGGGATCTCCATGGTCACCATGGTGGGACCGCCCGCGGGGCTGCTGACGGCCATGATGCCGTCGAATGTACCGAGCCGCCGTTCGATTCCGCTCAGCCCCGAGCCCGCGCCCACCGAGGCGCCGCCCCTCCCGTCGTCCGTGACCGAGAACCTCAGCGCCCCGTCGCTGTGGCGCAGGTCCACCCAGATCCGGTCGGCCCCCGAGTGCTTCGCCGCGTTCGTCAGCGCCTCGCTGATGGCGAAGTACGCCGCCGACTCCACCGGAGCCTCCGCCCGGCCGTCCAGCTCCACGTCCACCTCGCACGGCACCGGCAGCCGCAGCGCCAGCGCCTTCACCGCGTCCCCGAGCCCCCGCTCCGCCAGCACCGGCGGGTGGATGCCCCGGACCAGGTCGCGCAGCTCGGTCAGCGCCTCGGCCGAGGACTCCCGGGCCATCGCCAGGAGCTGCTTCGCCTGCGCCGGGTCCTTCTCGATCAGCGCCTCGACGGTGCCGAGGTTCATCCCCATCGCGACCAGCCGGGCCTGCGCCCCGTCGTGCAGATCGCGCTCGATGCGCCGCAGCTCGGAGGCGGCCGTGTCCACCGCCTCGTGCCGGGTCTCCGTCAACCGGTCGATGCGCAGGGCGAGTTCCTGCTCCTGGGTGGGGGCGAGCACCGACCGGGCGAGCACGAAGTGCGCCCGCAGCAGCCGCTCGCTCACCAGCACCCCGAGCGTGAAGACCGCCGCCCCGAGCGCGGCGGCCGCCAGCCCCGTCGCCTGGCTGTCGACCGGCACGAATCCGTACCAGTACCGGTCGTCCGTGAAGACCCGCCACAGGCCCGCCGCCAGCACGAACCCCTCCACCGGGTAGACCATCAGCGCCGCCGTCAGGACCGCCACCGTATAGCCGGCCGTCATGTCGACCAGCATCCACCGCATGTCCCGCCAGGTCGCCGGGTCCTTCAGCATCAGGGTGGTCCGCTCCACCTGCCCGGTGAACCCGCTCCGCACATCCTTCGGGAACGGCCGGTACGGGACCGGAATACGCACGTCCGACCAGGTGATCGCGAGCAGCCTCCGCTGGTTGGCGTGCTTGCGGACCGCCTCCAGCACGTACGGCGTGGTCACCAGGCCGATGCCGAGCGGGATCATCGTGATCGAGAGCAGCGCCAGTACGAACAGCGTGCACGAGCCCGCGAGGGCGGCGAACGACACCACCAGCCCGCGCCACGCGGCCAGCAGCGCCGACCCGATCCGTCCCCGTATCGCGTCCATCCCGGTCCCTCTTCCCCTCGCCGGGCCCTCTACGGGCCCCGTGTCGCACACAGTCTGACCCGGCGCACCCCGCCCGCGGCAGCCGGTTCGCCACCCGGTGGGGGTGTACCCAGCACCACCCCCGCCACCTCGCCCTGTGTGCCGCGCGACCGGGTGTTCCACCGGCTGGGGAGCACGATCCGGCGTTCCTAGATTCGAGGGGCATCGTCGGACTTCCACCAACAGGGGGCGAACCCGCCATGAGGCGTAACCTCGCGGCACGTATCGGTGTGTGGAGCGCACACCACCGCAAGACGGCCATTCTCGGCTGGCTGCTCTTCGTCGTACTCGCCGCGGGCATCGGCGGCGCCTCGGGCATGGTCGAGATGACCGACGCCGAGAACGGCGCGGGCGACTCGGCCCGCGCCGAGCAGATCCTCTCCGACGCGGGGCTCGGCCACCGGGCCGGCGAACTCGTCATGGTGTCGTCCGCCGAGCCGGACGGCTGGCGCACCGCCGCCCGCGAACTGACCGCCGCCATCCGGGACACCGGCGAGGTCACCGGCCTCGCGGACCCGGTCGCGTCGAAGGACCGCAAGGACGCGCTGATCACCTTCGAGATGAAGGGCGACCCGGACACCGCCGCCGACCGGGTGCAGCCCGTGCTGGACGCCGTCGCCGGGGTCGAGAAGGGGCAGCCCGACGTCACCGTCAGCCAGTTCGGGGACGCCAGCGCCGGCAAATGGCTCGGCGACCTGCTCGCGGACGATTTCAAGAAGGCCGAGTTCACCGCCGTACCGCTGGCCCTCGGCATCCTGCTGGTCGCCTTCGGCGCCGTCGTCGCCGCCCTGCTGCCCGTGGGCCTCGCGCTCACCGCGTGCATGGCCGCCTTCGGACTGCTCTCGCTCGCCAGCCACCAGCTCCACCTGTTCCAGACCACGTACTCCGTGATGTTCCTGATGGGCTTCGCCGTCGGCGTCGACTACTGCCTGTTCTATCTGCGCCGCGAACGCGACGAGCGGGCTGCCGGACGCGACGCCGGGGCCGCCCTGCGCATCGCCGCCGCCACCAGCGGCCGGGCCGTCCTCGTCTCCGGGCTCACCGTGATGGTCGCCATGGCCGGCATGTTCCTGTCCGGGCTGATGCTCTTCAAGGGCTTCGCCCTCGCCACCATCACCGTCGTGTGCATCGCCATGCTCGGTTCCGTCACCGTGCTGCCCGCCCTGCTCTCCTGGCTCGGCGACCGCATCGACGCCGGCCGGGTGCCGCTGCTGAACCGGCGCGGCAAGCGGGGGAAGGGGGAGAGCGGCCGCATCGCCGGAAAGGTGCTCCGCCCCGTCCTCGACCGCCCGAAGTTCTTCGCCGCCGCGTCCGTCGCCGTCCTGCTGGTGCTCGCCGCGCCCGCGCTCGGCATGAAGACCGAATCCCTGGGCCTGGAGAAGCAGTTCGGCTCCGACTCCACGCTGTCCGTCGCCTACCGCCACATCAGCGAGACCTTCCCCGGCGGCCCCGCCCCGGCCCAGGTCGTGGTCGAGGCCGACGACATCACCGCCCCGGCGGTCCGCAAGGCCCTCGCCGGTTTCGACCACGTCACCGTCCACCGGGCGCGGAACATCGCCGAGTTCGAGGTCCCGCTGCCCGGCGGCGAGAAGGACCTGAGCACCCTGCGCGACGACCGCCTGCCCGCCGCCTTCGGCTCCAGCGGCGCCCACGCCTACGTCACCGGCGAGGTGGCCGGGTCCGTCGACTTCAACGACCAGCTGAAGCACGGGATCGCCCCCGTCTTCCTCTTCATCACCGCCGTGACGTTCCTGCTGATGCTGTTCTGCTTCCGCTCGTACGTGATCGCCGTGACGTCGATCGTCCTCAACCTGCTCTCCGTGGCCGCCGCTTACGGAGTGATGACGGCGGTCTTCCAGCACGGCTGGGGCGCCGGCCTGATCGGCTCGGAGGGCGTCGGCGCGGTCGAGTCCTGGATGCCGCTGTTCGTCCTCGTCGTCCTGTTCGGACTCTCGATGGACTACCACGTCTTCGTGGTCTCCCGGATCCGTGAGGCGCACGGCCGGGGGATCGGCAACCGGGCCGCGATCGACGAGGGCATCCGCCGCACGGCCGGCGCGGTGACCGGCGCGGCCGTGATCATGGTGGCGGTGTTCTCGGTCTTCGCGACCCTGTCCATGCAGGACATGCAGCAGATGGGCGTCGGCCTGGCGGTCGCGGTCCTGCTGGACGCCACACTCGTACGGATGGTGCTGCTGCCCTCCGTGATGGCGCTGCTCGGCGAGCGCAACTGGCGCACCCCGCGCGGCCTCGGCCGGCTCCCCGGCCCGGACCACGGCGAGCCCGCGGAGGGCCCCGCCCCTGCCCCGGCCCCGGTCGGTTCGGGACTGCGCTGAGCAGGGCGTACGAGGGCGGGCCCCGGTTCCGGCAGCGACTGCCGGAACCGGGGCCCGCCCCTTTCGCCGTGGGTCAGGGCGTGTACTTGTACCCGACCCGGCGCACGGTCTGGATCGAGCGGCGGTGCTCGGCGCCCAGCTTGCGGCGCAGCCGGGCGATGTGGACGTCGACGGTGCGGCCGTCGCCCACATGCCCGTAACCCCAGACCGTCGTCACCAGCTGGTCGCGGGTATGGACGCGGTGCGGGTGGGCCACCAGGTGGGCCAGGAGCTCGAATTCCAGGTAGGTGAGGTCCAGCGTCCGCCCGTGCACGGCGGCGGAGCGCTGTACGGAGTCGATGGTCACCGGGCCCGCCGCCGCCTCCGGGGGCTGCTCCGGCACCGCGTACTGCGCGGCGGCCGCCGCGAAGGCCGGCTGCTGGTCGGCGGGCACGAGCACCAGGTAGCCGACCATCGGCGGGCGGCCCGGCAGGCTGGGCAGGGTGTGCTGGGGTGCGGGCAGCCAGGTCGCGCCCGGCGTCAGGAGCGCCGAGACGTCGGCCTGCTGGACGACCTCGTCGGGGGCGACGGCGCGCAGCCGGTGCCGGTTGGGGGAGGAGGGAGGGACGGAGGCGGTCGCAGCGGCAGTGGAGAACGTACGGGTGTTCGGCATGAGGGGTCAGCTCTTTCGCGCGAGGGAGTCGTCGGTGGACGGACTTGCTGCGTGCGCGCGGACCGGAGGCCGGGTGAGGGCTTCAGAGGGCCGGCGCGTTCAGCGCGCGGCAACACACCCGGTCGAAGTCGTGGTGCTGACGGGAGGGCCAGAACGGCTCGAGGTCGCTGCGACCGGTCGAGGGGTGCGGGAAGCTGGCCATGCCCCCATTGAAGCAGAGAACCCGTGGCGACGCCCCCTTCGTGCGACGAGGTGAGCAAGGCGACAGCCCCGCACCCATCAGCCCTAACCCACCAGCCGTTTGCGCCAGTCGAGGCCGGTCAGCTCGATCGCCTTGTCCGGGGAGCCGTCCCACTCCACCGTCAGCCCGGCCTCGCCCAGCGCGGCCACCACCTCGCGGCCGACCGCGGCCGTCCTCTCCGGGGAATCGCCGAAGCCGCCGTAGTACAGCGCGAGGCCGTGCCCCGCCGCCGCGCTCTCCGTGCCCTGGCCGTGGAAGAAGACGAAGCCCCGGGCGTCCTCGCGCCCGGCCTCCGCGATCTCGCTCATCCCGCAGGAGCGGCAGCAGGTGAAATTCTCCCGGGCCGTGATGCCGCCCCGGTCCAGCCGGGCGAACGCCCGCTCCAGCCGTTCCGGGTCCGTCACATCCGTCCAGCCCCGCTGCTCCTCGACCCGCTCCAGCCACAGCCGCTCCACCAACTCCCGTGCCTGGGGCCGGGAGACCGGCCGCACCCCGTCCTTCACGAGATGGTCCTCGGCCGTCTCGGTGAGCGTCCGCACGGTCCCGTAACCGCCGCGCAGCAGCTCCCGGATCCGGGGCTCCAACTGCTCCCGGAGCTCCTCGGCGAGCTCAGGCACGGGCTCCGGCTCCGGTATCCCGGCGCTCTCCCAGCGGGTCCCCGCGTCCCAGCCCGGCTCCTCGCGGGCCCAGCCGGTCATCAGCGCGGCGACCCGCTCCGGGGCGTCGACGACGGTACGGACGTGGCTCGTCGCCGTGCCCGTACGGTGCTCCAACTCGTAGGCGCCGCCCGTCTCGTGCCACACCTGGATGAAGGTGCCGGGGATGTCCGGTATCCGCTGGACTACCAGGAAGTTGTCCCCGCGCGCGCCGATGCGGTGCACGAGGTCCGCGAGCTTCCCGGCGGAAACACGGGTGTGGGTCTGCTGGTTCTCGGTCTCGACCTTGACGCTGAGCATGTGCCCAGGCTGGCACACGGCACTGACAGCGAGGGGCGGGCCCCCCCCCCCCCCGGGGGGCCCCCCCCCCGGAGGTCGGCCGCCGCAGAACCCCGGCCCGGGCGCACCCCGG